>JALZVB010000015.1 GCA_023300835.1 Saprospiraceae bacterium
GTAGGGAAAGTATCGTTAGAAGACTGAGATTTATTTACATCATCATTAGGATGAAGTTTTTTTGTTTTATCTTTTAGTTTGCCACCACTCAGGACATGTCCTCTATTTGCAATAACTTCATTCAAGTTCATATTGGATTGTGTTCCTGAACCAGTCTGCCATACCACAAGCGGAAACTGGTCATCTAGTTCACCTCTAGTAATCTCATCACATACTTTCCCTATCAGTGTCGCTTTTGATTTAGACAATACGCCTAGTTCTGCATTGGTCTTAGCAGCCGCTTTTTTTAATATTGCAAATGCTCTGATAACTTCAATAGGCATTTTCTGTCCGCCTATTTTGAAATTTTCGATTGATCGCTGTGTCTGCGCAGCCCAATATTTATCAGCTGGTACTTTTACAATACCTATAGAATCCTTTTCGTCTCTGAAACTCATGTGTTTTTTTTCACAAAAGTACTCAGAAATTTACTTTGAGCCATTCCTCTTCACTAGTTAAAGGGCATTAAGGGTCAGAAATGTCTATATATTACCTGGACTTAGGCAATGATAACAGTTATGATTTTTAGCTCTGCACTTTTTCAACTATTATTGAGTTGTTTTTGTTATATGTTTGAATTGACATATATCAATTGTTTAAGTCAATTATTCTAATCACTTTAAATCTTAACTATAATGGCATTCGAATTACCTAAACTTCCTTACGGACACCATGAGCTAGAACCACATATTGATTCTTGGACTATGGAAATCCATCATGGCAAGCATCATGCAGGATATACTAAGAAGCTTAACGCAGCAATAGCAGGCACTGATCTAGAAGGGAAAGATATCCTAGATATCCTGAAAAACCTAGATGTAAACAATGCTGGTGTTAGAAATAACGGTGGTGGATTCTACAATCACTCTCTATTCTGGTCTGTAATGAAACCTAATGGAGGTGGAAAACCATCTGGAGAACTTGCAACGGCAATAGATGCCGCTTATGGTTCATTTGATGGATTCAAAGAAAAATTTGCGGCTGCAGCTGGAACACGTTTCGGTAGTGGATGGGCATGGTTATGTGTACATAAAGGCGGAAAAGTAGAAGTATGTTCTACGCCTAATCAAGATAATCCCATCATGCCAGGTATAGGTTGCGGTGGTACGCCAATCTTAGGTCTAGATGTATGGGAACATGCTTATTACCTTAATTTCCAGAACAAGAGACCTGACTATGTGAAGGCATTCTTCAATGTTATCAACTGGGATGAGGTATCTAAGAGATACGCTGCTGACAAATAAGCATGATAAAAACATAATCTAGTTTCAAGAAGCCTTCACACCAGAAGGCTTCTTTTTTTATATCTACAACTCTAAGTTGCAGGCATTAGCGGGTATCGTAAAATTCAATTGGTATAATAAGCTTACTTTTGATATTAGAAAATAATTTAATCTGAAAATCTTAGGCTACATATTCTGTTTCTTCTGTTTCTTTCCATATTTGGATTTCTATGGATTAGGAACGGATACACAACCTACTGCTCTACTTATAGCTATCCCATTATTGTTTTCTATCAAAGGGAAAAAGATAAATACACCAATCATCTTATTGTGGCTTGTTTTTTTCTTATCACTATTTCTATATTTCAAGAACGCATCAGGAATGTTTATCTATGCTAAAAACGTCTTGAATTATCTCTCTCCTCCGCTATTATGTACGACCGTATACGCGTTATGTACGAGAACAAAATTCAAAATTGATTTTAAGTTTTTCTTAGCAGTGGTATTTATCTACGGTGCCGTAGCAGCTGTGCAGCATTGGTATAATCCTACCTTTATGTCGTTTGTATTGAACGAAACCAGGGTAGCATTGGGTACAGGAAGAGGTGTCATATCACTTACTACGGAGCCTTCATTCTATGGGAGTATGTGTATTTTCCTTGGCATCTTTTCTCTATTATCATATTCACGCAAACAGAACTTAATTGTAATTCCGTTACTCTTGTTTCAGATGGTTTTCTTTGCCAAATCAGCTACAGCAATAAGTATAGTCGCCTTTTCTATTGTTCTATATACGATTATCCAATTATTAAGATTTAGAGTTGGTTACATTGTTACGGTATCAGTATTATTATTTATAACTGTTCCTGTATTCATGAATCAGCTTAACGAACTGGAAGATACAAGAGTAGGATTATTAGCTAAACTATTTATAGAAGACCCCCTGTTAATCACCCAACTAGATAGCAGTGTCGCCGTAAGATTTGCTGGAGCGGTTTCTCCTTTCCTTTCTTTCAAACACAACTATATGTTTCCCATGGGAATAGGTAATTATGGGGATTTTATTAAACGGCTCTACAGATCAGGTAAGTACAGGAATTTCCTTAACCCTTACACAATTAACAATGAAGATAGATTAGGCGGAAGTACCAATGTGATTTTATTTCAGTTGGGTTTCCTAGGATTGCTATTTCCTATAGCCATAACTATGTCGTTCTGGAAACGGTTAGATAGTGACGGCGTTCTATTTGCTTTTATCATTTTTATGGCCACTTTATTTACATTGATTCAGCTTATGCACAGTATGATCGGTTTCATTATCGGTTATGCGTTGTATACGTCAAGAAATAAGGCTAATTCTATTTCAACCTAAAATTCTAAACATCAAGGACCTTAATATATTATCTGAACAATTATTACTTGCTGTCAAAACAGAAAAGTCTACACAATCTATTTCAAGTGATTTAGCTGGAGTCGATAGTTCTCAACTCCTATCCTTAACCTCAGAAAAACACAAACTAGCTTTCTGGATAAATTGCTACAATGCCTTTTTCTTAATTCTAAGAAAAGAACTTAACTTGAAATCTCCAGATATCTATCGTTCTAACGAGATTGTAATCGCTGGCCATAGATTAACACTTGATGACATAGAGCATGGAATACTGCGCAGATATCGATACAAGTTTTCGCTAGGCTATCTGCCGAATCTATTTGCTAGAAAAGTTATAAAAGATTTAGCTGTAGATCGTTTGGATTATCGCATTCATTTTGCACTTAATTGTGGTGCTGAGAGTTGCCCACCCATAGCATTTTACAATCATGACAAAATAGATAAGCAACTTGACATAGCTACCGAGTCATTCTTATATAGCGAAACTTCAATTGATCATGAGAGGAAAAAAATAGAAGTTACAACGCTTTTTAAGTGGTTTTTAGGTGACTTTGGTGGCAAAAAAGGTATTCTGAGGATAATTAGTAAATATCTTAACCAACCAACAATAGGTTATTCATTGATATATAAGCCCTATTCCTGGGCAGAAAACCTGTCTAACTGGAAAGATGTTTAGTCTTTGTTTTTCAGTTTAAATTAGACTAAGGAATGGTTAAAAAATAACATACCAATTTGTTACAGGCACTTTTGAGCCAGCACATCGTTAAAAAGCTTCATGAAAGCTTGGCTATCCCTACGTTTTTTGCCTCGTTCTGACTCAAAATTCCATTGTCAAAATATGATACTTTATTATTTACTCATTCCTAAG
>JALZVB010000016.1 GCA_023300835.1 Saprospiraceae bacterium
GTGAGTAATCAGAATAGTACAGCTGTATCTTGTGATACCTTATATCTAGGTGTCTCGTCTATCGCAGATACTGAAGAAGAAAGACACATCACTCTTTTTCCTAATCCTATAGAAGATATCGTCAGAATTGCCATCCATGATTACCTACCTGCTCAGGCCATAATCGCCTTCTATGATACATCTGGCAAACAAGTCCGACATCAACAACTCAGCACAACTCTCAATAATATAAATCTGGAAAATCTAGAATCAGGTATATATTTCTATGAGATCCGTGATGCAGGTTTTTTAATTAAAAGTGGTAAGGTTGTAAAGGTTGAGTGAGGGTAGAATCCCGTCGTATTAAAATTCATTAAAATAGATTAACATACATGGAGCAGCTGTTTATAAACAATATCGGCTGCTCTTTTTTCATATAAGAATCTGGATATGTGAAACATATATTTTGTTATGGACAATTTGGAGAAAAGAGAAGAAGCAACTAATTTTTCATAACCCCTTACTACTAATAGAAGATTTGCTTTAGTGTACACTTATGTGTATATTTGATTTATAAACAAACACAAATGACAACTACAACTATTCGCGAATTGAGAGCCAATATGAAGACTTATTTCGATTCTCTAGATGATAATAAAGAAATCCTACTGGTTCCAAGACAAGGAAATAAAGAGGCAATAGTCATTATGACCTTATCTGAGTATAACAGCATAACCGAAACCGAGTATTTATTATCGACCAAATCAAACAGAAAAGTAATCGAAAAGGCTCTTAAAGAATTAAGTAATAATGAAGTAACCGAATTCAAAATTGAAGAATGAACATCTTATTTGCAAACACTGCCTGGAAACAATATTCAGCTTGGCAAAAAGAAGATCAAAAAATAGTGTTACGGATTAATGACCTCATAAAAGCTATTCAAAGAGATCCGTTTAAAGGAATTGGCAAACCCGAACCCTTACGTCAAAATTTAAAAGGATACTGGTCAAGAAGAATAACGAAAGAACATAGGTTGGTTTATCGAATAATAGGAAATTCCAAAAGTACGAAAAGGGTCGAAATACTTACTTGTCAATTTCACTACTAGTCAAAGTACTTCCAAGATGTACTTAAGCAAGTCAGTAAATATCCAGAATCTGGCAGAGTAACTAAATATAAAGATGTTAATTATAGAATTGTAAAAGACTACTTTATCTAATATGCGTATAATGACAAAGCAATAGAAGTCCTTTTCTTGAGCGATATGAGAAGATCCAGATTATATCAAATCCTTACTAGTCAGGTAAAACACAAGCCATAACAATAGATAATCACATCATACCAAGAATAAGCAAGTTTCAGTGGTAAGATCGCATATCTATTCCTTCGTCGTAGAGAGGACGACGACTTATTTTCGTACGTTAAGCCCGGCAAAAAAAAGTTGCAACAAGTAAAGTAGTTACGTATATTTGAGTAAATGATAAATACGTATGAATACCAAATTGACATTATCAATTGATAAAGATGTGATAGATGCAGCAAAAGAATATGCAAAGTCCCAAGGACGGAGTCTATCAAATGTAATTGAAGAGTATTTAAAATCTGTAACCAAAAGGAAGCGCAAAGAGAAAGCGTATAAGTTTAATTCGATAATAGAAGAACTTAGTGGTTCTGTTAAACTTCCTGTGAATAAGACATATGATGATGTAATGTCAGAGGCACTAGTAGAAAAATATTTGAAGTAATGAAAATATTTCTTGATTCAGATGTGCTACTTGATCTATTGTTGGGAAGAGAGCCATTTCTTGAAGACATAAAATGGATTCTTGAATTTTCCTTGGACAATAAGTATAAGTTGTATACTTCATCGTTAGTTATTGCTAATATTCACTATCTCATATCCAAAACATTAAATACAACTCACGCATTTGATAAGGTGGACAAACTGCTTTCTTTTATAAAGATTTTAAATGTTGGTGAGAGTGAAATAAAGCGTTCGATAAGCTCAAAATTTAGAGACTTTGAAGATGGTATACAAAATTTCAGTGCACTTAATTCAAATATGAAAATTATCATTACGAGAAATATAAAAGATTTTAAGCACAGCAAATTGTCAATATTAACCCCCAAAGAATTTTTAGTGAAATATAAAAAGTGATGTGTAGGTTAAAATAAAACTCCAGAGGAGCGACATATTCCAATAGCTCTATGCCACTCCTGCAGAGCTTCTTCATATAGACTTGATTTATGTCTACTAATAATATCGCCAGACTGTGGCTTCAAGTGTTCAGCAATTAACAATGTAGGAAAACTTAATTTTCCTATTACTCACGCATTTGACCCATCAAATAGCTTTTTTCTAAATTACGCTAAAATCGAAGTTGCGCTTGAATGGGCTATGACCATAACACTAAGCTGAAAAATCTATTGTGCCTATAGACTTGGCTATTTAGACCAGTTCTGTACGTAATTTGACATCTCTATAAAGAAAGAAAAAAATGTTTCATTAAACCACTGTGTTATCTATAAAAAGATATATCTTTGCGCTTCACAATCACAAAGCGGGTGTGATGAAATTGGTAGACATGCTAGACTTAGGATCTAGTGCTTCACGGCTTGGGGGTTCGAGTCCCTCCACCCGCACTTTTCACAAAAATATTCCTCTTACAAGTTCCTGTATTATAGATGAAAGTAGATAAGAATCAAATTGATGCACTCAATGCTCAATTGACCTTGGTAATAGAGAAAGAAGATTACGAACAGAAATTCAAGGAAAAAATAGATTCTTACAAAGGTAAAGCCCATCTCAAGGGCTTCAGAAAAGGTAAGACTTCATCTGGCACAATCACCAAAATGTACGGTGGTGCGGCTTTCCAAGAAACAATTTCTGATATTCTTACAGAAAAAGTCAATGAAATCATCAGTGGAGATGAATACAACATAATAGGAGAGCCTCTTATTATGAATGGTGATTCACTCCCAGATATAGATTATAAAAATCCTCAAGATTATACTTACCAGTTCGAAGTAGGCCTAGAGCCAGAATTCGAGGTAAAAGGTTCTGATGAATCAGATACATATAATAGATATGTAGTAGAAGTATCAGAAGCTATGGTAGATGAGGAGGTCGAGAACATCATGAAGAAGATGGGGTCTCAAGAAGAAACCGACGATGTTATTGTTAAAACTGATGTCGTATATTTTTCAGCAAGAGAACTATATAAAGGTAATGTCTTAGTAGATGGCAGAGAAACTGAAGTTATCGCTAGTGTAGATAAAGTGACAGCAGACTATGCAGATCAATTGTGTAAGCTTAAAAAAGCAGATACAATTGACGTCGACATATACAACTTTGAAGAAGGGCTAGATAAAGCTGGAGTCGAAAAACACTTACTTAAGATAGAAAAAGACGAAGATATCACGGGTATGGGGTCTGATTTCAGACTTACTGTTGATAAAGTCATCAGAGTAAAGAAAGGAGAATTTAACCAAGCGTCATTTGACTCTTACTTTGGGAAGGATGCCGTAAAGTCCCCTGAAGAAGCGAGAGAGAAGATCAAGAATTATATATCTGAATACTTTGAGGCGGAAGCTGGTAAATTGGTGTCCAGAGAAATAATGGAAAAGTTAATGGAAATCAATGAGTTTGATTTGCCAGAAACATTCATTAGAAAGTGGATCACTCAGGAGAATGAAATGACTGACGAGCAGTTTCAGTCATTCCTCAAAGAAATGAAATGGAGACTTGTCAAAAAGAAATTGATTAACCGATTTGGTGTAGAAGTAAAAGAAGATGAAATCTTCAACTACTTTGTAAATGCTATAAGAAGTTACTCTCCATATATGGATGAAGCAACATTGAAAAACACTGTGTTCTCATTGATGAAAAATAAAGAGCAGTTGAACACTGCCGTAGAAGGAATCAGTAGTGAAAAACTGTTTGATGAAGTAAGAAAAGTAGTGTCGCTTACTGACAAAAATATTAATAAAGAAGAATTTTTCGATATTGTCAAAACAATTAACGAAAAAGCGGCTTTAAAGAAATAACATATACTAAAGAAACATAGCTATGTCATATACAAACGAGTTTAAGAAATATGCTACTAAGCATATGAACATTAATGCTGATGCAGTGGATCACCACTTAGCTGGCATCAATGCGGCCATTCCAGCAATTACAGGCTTTACACCTCAAGTTATCGAGGAACGTCAGATGAATGTTGTAGGAATGGATGTATTTTCTAGACTTATGATGGATAGAATTATCTTTCTAGGCGTGCCTATTAATGATTATGTAGCCAATGTTGTACAAGCACAGTTGTTGTTCCTAGAGTCTACTGACCCTAAGAGAGATATCCAGATGTTTATTAACAGTCCAGGAGGTTCTGTGATCTCAGGACTAGGTATATATGACACTATGCAATATGTTTCTCCAGATGTAGGAACGATATGTACAGGTCTGGCGGCATCTATGGGTGCCGTACTATTATGTGCAGGTACCAAAGGCAAAAGATCTTGTCTACAGCATGGTCGTGTTATGATACATCAGCCATCAGGTGGCATGCAAGGCCAATTTTCTGATATGGAAATTACATATAACCTTATCAAGGATATGAGAAAGGAACTGTATGAGATTATGGCAGACTGTACGGGGCAGACTTTTGAAAAGATCGAGCAAGATAGTGACAGAGATAACTGGATGAAAGCTATCGAAGCTAAAGAGTATGGTCTTGTAGATGAAGTATTAACTAGAACTCCTAGTAAGTCAAAAAAAGCATAATTACCTGTGGCTAAAGTAAAAAATAAAGGTCAGAAATGTTCTTTCTGCGCGAGAGATAAAGGCGATACCCTGCTAATGATTGCAGGGATCGAAGGACATATATGTGAAGCTTGTGTAGAACAAGCACATGAAATAGTCAATGAAGAACTGGGAAATAAGAAGAAAGCTGAAGGTGACTTCGCTTATAGCCTAAAGAAGGGGACAACACCTGCACAAATTAAAGCGCATCTAGATCAATATATAATAGGCCAAACTTCAGCCAAAAAATACTTATCAGTAAGTGTATACAATCACTATAAAAGACTGAACGATAAAACTACTGATGAAGTAGAAATCGAAAAATCTAATATTTTATTTGTTGGCCAGACAGGTACGGGTAAAACACTGCTAGCTAAAACTATTGCAAAATATCTAAATGTACCTTTCTCAATAGTAGATGCTACTGTTTTTACAGAAGCCGGTTATGTAGGGGAGGACGTAGAAAGTATGCTCAGCCGCTTATTGCAAGCTTCAGATTTTAATGTTGAAGCCGCTCAGAAAGGTATCGTATACATAGATGAGATTGATAAAGTCGCTCGTAAGAATGATAATGCATCTATCACAAGAGACGTATCAGGAGAAGGTGTTCAACAAGCACTATTAAAGATGCTAGAAGGGACCGAGGTTAATGTTCCTCCATACGGTGGAAGAAAGCATCCTGAACAGAAAATGATAAAAGTTAACACCAAAGATATTCTCTTCATTATGGGAGGTGCCTTTGATGGTATAAATAAGTTGATCGCACAACGACTTAATACACAAGTTATTGGTTTTAACGGGGATGATAGAGAGTTGTTAAACGAGAATGACATACTTAAATATGTCTCTCATCAAGATCTTAAATCATTTGGCCTTATTCCAGAACTGATCGGAAGAATGCCAATCCTTACTTATCTTAATCCACTCAGTAAAGAGACTTTAATAAGAATACTCACAGAGCCCAAAAACGCTATCCTTAAGCAATATAAAAAGCTATTTAAACTAGAAGGTATTGACTT
>JALZVB010000017.1 GCA_023300835.1 Saprospiraceae bacterium
CAGAGCTAACTGTTTGCTGTTTTGTGAATATCTAATTTGACCATCTTCACGATACTTAAAATTAGAAGTTCCTTCATCGGGACTCGTACTACTTATGAGTTGTCCCATAGTATCATACTGATAAGTCGTCTGTAGGTTTTGCGATAATGGTTGTGTACTATGGGTTAACCTTCCTAAATCGTCATAGAAATTAAGGCTGTAATCATAATAGTTCTCTTTGTAATCAACACTAACTGTGCTTGTGTCAGTATCGTAATCCTCAAGGTTAGTTATTGATACCCTATAAAAACCATTAGGTAATCCTGAAGTAGCAGAAGCAGTAGAAGTAACTAGCTGTTCTGTAATTAAATCATAGACTTCAATTTGAATGAATCCAGGTTTGTTAATCGTAAAACCAGCAGCACCTGTACCAGAAGAAACATGGATATCTACAAAACCTTGATCACCGATATTAACTCTGGAAGATCTAATAGTTCCCTCTGATCCACTTCGCGCTGCTGCTAATACTTTTTGATCTGTATCTGTAAATACTACATTTTCATAACCTTGAATATCGCGGCTAACCGTTTTGAGTATATTATAATTATTACTGGAATAGTTTGTGTCATTAAAAGCCACATTTCGTGTTAATTCTTGTCCAGCCTTCATGGTAAACGTATATCCATTTCTCCACTGGTCATCTAATTTATTTCCACCTATAGTTTTTAAAGCAGTTCCTGGGTTGAGCTCGCTATAAATAGTTCTGGTAAAAGGATGACTCGTGACATCTTGAAGAGTTTCATTGTTATTATTATCACTATAATACCATCCTAGTGAAAGAGGACTATCACCAACTACAGAAGGGTTTTCTGGGGCATTTTCAAAGTCACTAGAAGTATATGGAGTGTTGTTTTGTTTAAGAATAAAATTTTCTTTGTAAAGAAATGTCTCGCTATTGTATGCAGGAGAAGACAAGGATTGTAATGCTGGCCTTCCTTGTGAGTCATACATGGTTTGAGTCGCCCAAGTAGTATTGGTTTTAAAATCTAAAGAGAGCGATTGAACAGGTTTTCCTAGGCAATCGAAGTAAGATTTTGTTTTTCCAATTGGGTTCTCTTCAATGTCGTAACTGATAACCTTTACAGTATTCCAAGGTTCTTCAGTTACGTTTCCTGTAGGGCAACCGTTATTGGAAACTTCTCCTGCGTTATTCGGGCATAAGTCATCACTATTGAGTACCCAATAACCATCGTGAGGAGGATTACAAGTTACAGAGAAAACGTTAGGGTCTCCTAGACCATCTCTATCAAAATCTCTATACCAAGTATAGGTCTGAATAGCTGCTCCTCCGTTGTTAGGATCATCATAACAATCTGTATTATCTAACACATAGCCTTGACCTGACATTGACAGGCAAGATTCCACAAAAGTGTAGTAGTCTCCTTTGGTGTCTCCATCAGCATCTAGATACCATATTCTAGGATAAATTGTGTCATCATTATCGTTACAGTCGTCATTGGTTAAAGAGTATTGATTTCCCCCTTCTACGGAAGGGTCTGTACACGAGGAAATAGATAATGTTCCTGATCCATATCCGTCACCATCACCGTCTACATACCAATTTAAAGCAGCTCCTACTTCGTCTGTAGAATCATCACAGTCATTGGCATTAGAAACAAAACCTGGTGTGCCAGGACATCTCATAGCAGAATTATTTGGATCTCCAAGGCCGTCTCCGTCAGCATCTCTAAAAGATAAAACGAGTTCAGTACAGTCACCAGAGCCGTTTCCTGGATCAAGTCCTGTGTCAGGATCATCAATCACTTGAGCAAAAACAGCGCTAGAGCTCAATAATAGTACTACGATGGTTAATATGAATTTGATATTAGTATTTTTCATAACTAATTTTTTTTTGGTTGAATTAGATATTAATTTCTTCTGATAGTAGTTTCTCTTCCTCCACCAATAATTGGTGAACCTATTCCAGTGTCACGAGGCGGACAACCTTCTTCATTAAAATAACTTCCTGACCATTCTCTAGTAACACCATTATCCATATTTCTAATAACTACTTTATAGAAAGTATTTTTACATGGCTCCAATATTAATGGAAGACATAAATCCGTAGTCCAAGGCCCTAGAGTTAAGTTATTTGGAGAAGGCCCTTGAGCCCATCGATACTGCATATTAGGAGTAGGTTGGCCAACAGGAGCAATTGCTGCAGGAACACAAGCATTAATACCACTTCCTATTAAATCCTGAATAGTTACAGGGTTCCATGGTGCAGCTGGTGGCGGTATTGTTGTGTCAGATTTATACCTATAATCCATTTCTTTCACAAGTTTGAATCCTCCTTCAATAGAGCCATTATCTACCACTTCATTATAAACCCTTACTAATCTACCTGCATCATCATACTCATATTTAGTAGCTAGGTTGTTTGCTCCTAAAATATAAGTAAGTTCATCTGACTCGTTATACACATAACTAGTCGAACTAGATGCCATAGGATGTAATCTAAAGTCATCGAAGTAAATAGTTCCGCTAGCAGATCTGACATACACCTCTTTCTTCTCGCTCAAATCAAAATAGTGGTTCAATTGAACCCAATCACCCGCTGGAATAATTTCTCCATTGAATTGTTGCAGACCTAGACCTTCTATATATATTCTGGCATTATTATAATTATCTCTACTTGCCCAAACAGATACTTTAAATTTCTTACTAGTCTGTCCTTCCTTTAATCTTGGAATAGGATCACATCTAAAATTTTTACTTCCTGATATTTCTGAATATTGTCCTGTATGCGCTCGCGTATTGGTATAATTCCAAACACTTACATGTCCTCCGGTCCATCCATTAGATTGATCTTCTGCTCCAGAATAGAACTGTTCTGTATAAGCTGCATTACTTGTAGCTGTTACTTTTTCATGGTTCTTATCTGTTTTTGTAGAAGCATAGTTTCCATTAATATCTTTTACCTCTAAAGGCATAGAGTAATGGTTGTACGTAGTAATATGAGAGACCTCTTTCCAGTCTGAAGAAGATGGATGACTGCTTGTGTACTCTACCAATCCATTACCAATGCTTACATAACCGCCAAGACCCCAATTGAAATTATCATATTCGCCTTGGTATTCCTTAGCTCCATTCCCTATTTTATAAGTCCCATCTGGGTTTAAATCACCATCCCATACATAAGTCTTATGCTTACGCCATACCTTATAGATAGGATTTGTAACAACTGACTCATAAGAGCCATCCGTATTGAAATACCTCCAATCGTTATTCCAAGTCGTTATACCTGCCCCTGTTAACTTCCAATCATTACCAACTTTTATAAAAGACTTAGACATCGCTTGCTGAGTCAGCATATTCTTATTAGTAATATCATCCACTTTACTCCCCATACTAGGATAAACGGTATAGGCAGGAATAGATTCTGATTTAAAAAGAGTACCACGACTGTCTTCAGAAATAATCTCATCAGATTGACCTGTGTCTGGATTGAACTGCGTAAACTCAGACTCAAAAGTATAACCACCAGTAATACTTTTTGTAGACTTTAATAAGCCTGGATAAGTAATCCTACTTGAAGAGTTAATAATCCATTTATCGTCTAAACTAGCATCGTCAAAATTCACCTCTTTATAGGTCTGAAAAGACTGCCTAGTCATACCTAATTGATTAGGCGTTTGACCAGGAGCAAAGTACTCATTCTCTGTTCTTGACAATAACTGGCCCTTGGTATTATAAGAGCTTACAGAAAGTAACTGTCCTACAGAGGCTAAATTATCCTTTACGGTATAAGCAGCTATATTTACTCTTCTGTTATTGATAGGGTTTAAATCTTCAGGAGGTGCATTGACATTAATCTCATAGAAATCACCAAATTTTATCTCATTTTGAGATTTTGTCTTGATAACATTAAAATGATATTCTGTCTTGCCTTGACTATTCCCACTAGTATCTGTAGACTCAACCGTTACATAATCATACATTGGTTTTGGCGCAGGCAATTCAGAGCTATAAGACATCTCTTTTTCTAACTCAGGAGCATAGGGTAAATAACTTACATAACCAACTCCGTCACCATTCTCACCATAACTATAGGTGGTTGCATACTCTCTAACTCCATCAGTAACCGCAACTTTTGAAGCTCGTACTCCACCTTGCTTTACAGCTCGATTTTGAGAATCAAAATCAAGATTAAGTTCGGAATAAATACCTCCACTGAGTTGTCCATATTGATGTAAGCTAATTTGTCCTAAATTATATAACCTAGAATATTCATTTCGTATAGGATGCTCAGCAGTATTAGTATAACTATTTGTTTCATCGCTGATAGATCCATTAAGAGACAATGTATACTCATCATTTCCTAAATCTTGAGTAATTGTTGCAAGCCCATTATATTCCGAATAAAAAGTATAGCTACCATTATTACTATTTGGAATTGTCTGAGAAATTAGTTCTTTATAATCAATCTGATACTGAGTTCCAATTTCAAATTCAAAATCTCCTCCCGTAGAAATAACCATACTTCTACCATTTAATTGATGGTCATTGTCTACATTTATTCCTAAGTTGGTACAAGAATATTTTTTCCCTGGCACATTAGTGAATTCGGCTTTGTGCTCGATGCTACTCTTAATTAAATGTTCTTCATAATCAACTTGAATCTTTCCTCCTTCAGGTGTTTGTATCTCTCTCAAAGACCATGACTTAGGGTCGTACTTAGAATATCCCCATGGATCTTTGTCTTTGATCCTAAAAGTATGATTGCTTGTGTAATAATCAAATTTATAAGGAGGAATAACGTTTGTGTCATCTTTACCTTTGAAAAGCACTTCTTTTAATTCTCGTTTAGATCCTGCATTGTAACTCACTTGCTGGTTCAATTCAACTGTCTTTAAACTCGATAAAGAACTATAAGGTGTTAAATCAGATTCTGTAATCACATTGCCTTCTGCATTATAATAAGAGGTAATTGATGACTTTGCAGAGTTATTATACCCTAATACTAATGATGTTGAAGATTGATTGTTGCCAAATAAGTCAACATTGTTTAGCTCATCATTTTTATATAAAATCACTTTACTAAGATGTAGCTTTTTCTGATCAGGTATTGTAAATCTAGAAAGAAAATCTGACTCAGATTGTTGTAATCCATCTATGTGCGATACTGAATTATATGACCACCCAGGCTGCAAAAGCTGGTCTTTTTCTTTTACAAATACGGCTGTATGCGTTCTTGTTTTTATGGTATTGAGATAATACAACTCTTTTCTACCATTGACCTTACTTTTAATACTGGTATCATCTGAGCTAATGAAGTAATCTTCTTTAACTGGAGATTTCCAAACCCAAGAATCTGACCATTTTCCATAACTAAAACTAGTCCAATATCCATAATCCCCCTCATTTGCAATACCATCATTATTCACATCTACAAAATCAGGTCCGGTCACAGCCGTAAGAAGCCAATGTGTCGCATAGGCCCCTAATTGTCTTTTTTCAAAATAAGATTCATCTTCATCTTTGGCATTTCCGTTATTGTGCTTAATAGCTCCTAATGTTCTGGTAATAGTTTCATGATTATAAACAGGTAGTGAATAATGATATGTTTTACCATCAGCAGCTGTTACTTTAAACGCACCTATACCATCTTGTGGAAGACCTGTCCTATCTAAAGCCATACCGTCTACATTTGGTTTAAGGTAGCCTTCCCATCTGATTGTATTATAATTATCTGAAATCTCAGCATTGGTATAATACTCAATATGATTTGGAACTTTTCTTCTAGGTTTATGAGTAGGTTCAACACCGCCAACATAATAATTTAAAATATTATCGAAATTAAGGCTAGAAGAAAAATTAGCCGAGGTCACATCCAAGTAAGTGCTTATTTCATTGCGCATATAAAAATCTGGTTGCTGAGTAAACTTGGTACGACCAGGAAAGGAAGCATTGGTCCCATTCACCAAATAATTAGTAGTATATTGATTATCACCTGAATCTTTAAACTGTTTATCACTTAAACCAAAAAGAGCTCCATTATCAAAAACTGGAGAAGACATACTCCCTGACAATCCTTGTGCCTGGACGTTATAATTATCATAACTCGGAAATGTCAAATTATTAGCCGTTAAATCTACACTATCTCCAAAACTATCATTATCCAACGGAATTGAATATATATCCATAAAAGCTTCTCTTGATTCTATTAGAGAAATTTCACACTCGCATCTGAAATATTGCGCTATAACGATTCTTTCAATAGCTTCCTCATGAAGCAATGCTTCATTATAATCAGATGTAATTAAATCCTCGCATCTGTCATCATCCTGCCAACTTCCACCTTGCTTTGTACATTTCACTATCCATCTAGGTGTATCTGTTAAAGGTTGATTGAAATAAATAGGCCCAGAGACTAAATTTTCGTCGGCTTTATCTAATGAATAACGAATTTCTTGTTTTGAAAACGAACCACTAAATATTCCAATAGGCGTTGGCACAACAATAGGTATAGTAAAGCCAGTTGATTTTTGAGTATAATCCCCCATACTTACAGAATTAGAAAAGGAAACATCAATCCCTACTCCTGCGCCAGCGCTACCACTTATCCTAGTGCTATTTGAAGAAAAATCTATACCTAAAGATGAGTTAGAACCTCTATCTCTAAACCCTGCTGAATAAGTTCCCGAAGTAGATGCTCCAATTGAAAAACCTGTTCCATTTGTATTGGTATACCCGCCATTTATACCTATACTACTGCCGCTTCCATTTGAAGAAACACTCATGCCCAAACTAAGCCCGTTAGCAAACCTCCCGCCTATGCCCGCAGAACCGCCATTAGTTCCTAGTGATACGTTAGCTCCTATCTGACCATCACCTACAGCAACACCTATGCCTACACTTACCGATCCTCCTAAAGATCTGTTACTTCCCCATGAAAGACCAGCTCCAACAGATAGTCCTCCATTAGAGTAACCAACAGAGGCAGAGTAAAATGTTTGTGTCCCTCCGGCATCATAAAAATATTCTGTCAACAAATTATTGTTATAATCATCCGGATAACCGTTTACATTTCTATTAATAGCTCCTGGATTTAGGTTCCATCCCAATCCTGCCCAAGAGGCTTCTTGATCCATAGCTATACCTGCGTGGTATGAAAGTGCTATAGGGTAGCCTCCTTCTGGAGAAGGGACATTCATTAACGGTAACACATAAGTAAAATCTCCTGTTGCCAAGTTAACCATATCGGTAGCATCAATAGGCTCAAAACTTGCAGCTTCAGGAGAGTTAGGAGCATTACTTTGAGCAAAAGATATTAGTCCCACAAATAATACTACAATAGTAATTACTGCTTTTTTTGTTAAGAATTTTGTCATCAAAAATTTCATCTAAAAATTAATTTGAGGTTGGTTTTTTATTTTCTCGGTAGGTATTTTGAATTTCACTTCACCCGTATAAAAACCTAAGTCTTCTACGGTAAAGTTTAATGTTTTAGATTCAAGTGAGTTTTGCTTTGGAAATACAAACAAAATATCGGTAGAATTACTCATTCCATACATTCTTGGGTAAATGAAGTCTGTCATTTCTATGGTATCTTTCTTTTCAGTGAATAGATGTACTCGATCTTCCATTCCAAAAGATAATTGATGTACCATAGCACCAAATTCTCCTTTATCCCTCACTAAAGCATTAAGTACTTCTTGGTTATTTTTACTCATACTCAATGTAAAGTAAAGATGCTTACTATATTTTTCTCTAAGAGAACGGAGATGATCTACATCTAAATTATCATTCAATTCTTGATGCACGAGTAGATCAGTTGGTTTGTAAAGCAAACTGAAATTATAACCTTGTACTTGTTTCTCATAGAAATATCCGTTTTCTGGAATACTTATATATTCCAAAAGCTCTTGATCGTTATCAAAATTCATGGGATTACTACAAGCTACTACAGATATAACTATAATAATGAGAAAGCAAAAACGCTGTGTCATATGGTATTACTTTCCGTCAAATTCTTTATTGAGTCCTTCTAGAACTTCTTGAGTTAGATCAGCTTGATCACTAGCATACATAATATTACCGCTTCCGCTCGCTCCAAGAATAATACGATATCCATTATTCTTACCAAATTCCTTAACATAGTCATTTATATCATTAATAACGGTCTGTGTAGCCTTTTGATCTTCTTCCTGTATTTGTTTCTGGATTGCTTGTTGGTAACTAGAAATTTGTTGTTGTTTATTACCTAATAGCTCTTGCTTTAAGCCCAATTCTTTCTTGGACATCGATGAGCGTTCTTTCTCATAAACCTTAAGCTCGTTTTGCCAATCAGTCATAAGACTATCAACATTAGAATTAAGTGTTTTTGCTTTTTGCTCGAAATCTGCACGAACCACTTTTGTACGCTTATAACCGTCAAGAAGCTTGTTGACATCTACATAAAACTGATCTGATTGAGACTCAGAACTAAAATAAAAAAGAGATAATATCGCAGTGAGAAGAGCCAATAGAGCAATTGGCAAAGAGAATTTATTCATTAATGGTTGGTTTTGAGAGCTTAAAGATATCTCCTACATGAAATGCCTACAAACCTTTAACACTTCCTTAACAAAACCAATACAAAACGTATGTCAAACAATTACCTTTTCAATGTAAAATGACCACGGTAAGTTTTACCATTACTACGTTCTACCTCAAACCAATAATCGCTAGAAGGTAACGGATTACCATTATAAGTTCCATCCCATCCTATACCATCTGCA
>JALZVB010000018.1 GCA_023300835.1 Saprospiraceae bacterium
GTCAGGATCACTGTCTGTATCATCACCGTCATCTTTAGTAATTGTTGCTGCGTTTTTCACACCGCCTCTAGCATCTGGATCTACTCTGAATGAGATTTCCAATACTTCACTTTCTCCTGGCTCAAGATTGGTTACTTGATAAGTACCTGGTGCCAACAGACCGATTTCTGAATTACTAGCTGAATTGTCGCTTACATATACTAATGCACCGCCAGGATTTTCTGTAAACTCCATGGCGAGAGAGGGTAATTCACCTTCATTGATTACTGTTATGGCATAGGTAATCGTATCTCCAGGAAAGAAAGGACCTTGAGAAACAACTGTCTTATTGATAGACAAATCAAAAACTAATAACTCATTTGTACCACAAGGGCAGCAGCCAGTAAGAATATCTACGTCACCATAGAAACCTTTTTGTTGACTCCCTGGATCTCTTGCAAGGTCCATCAAAACTGAATTACTAGGACTACCACCTTCTATAGGGGTATATTGAAAACCATATATACAGCCGTCCGGTTCACATACCAGACCTTTGAGTGCATCTGCTGTAGATACTATAAATTCTTCTTCTCCTTGTGTACAACCTGTAGCACTTATACCAGCGTATGCAAAGTCTACACCTCCTAGAGCATTGAGACCACCATTGACTGTACCGAGTTGATATTGGTAATTGCCATTTCCTGCAGGTGGAATATTCTGTAATGTCCATGACATTCCAGAACCATCATATCTTAATAACCTAGATCTGTGGTGTACTTTAAGAGGGATAGTAGAATCAAAACCTGATTCTGACAATAACATGATATTTCCTGCCTTATTAAATTCTATATCTAACACGGGATGACTGTATTCAAGGATCTTAGGATCCAGTTCAGAAATCAATGGCATACTGATTTCCTCTCTATCGCTACTGGCTACAAAATCACAACTGGCGTCTAAAGCAACTGATCGGATTGTGTTCCTTGTTCCATTATCTATCCTATCATTAGACCAGACGGAATAGTAAAGTCTTTTTTCTACTGGATTATAAGACAATGCAACAGTTCTCTCTCCCAGTGGAGCTAACCCAGGTACGCCATCATCTGCACCCATAGGATCAAATGTAGATAGTATTGTTCCATCAGGATTATATCTATATATTATACCATCATCGAGATTGGTTGCATATAATTCATCACAGTCAACATTATACTCTACCTGTGCTATACCACTTATTCCTGGTAGAGTGCCTATAACAGATGGCGTTCCTGTTACGCCATCTATTTTTATAAGATCAGCACTTGCAATGTCAAATATGATATTGTAAATACTTGACAAACCAGTATATATATTGTAGTCTTTGTCAACTGCAATCCCATATACTGATCCACCTAGGTCTGCTGTAGTCCAGTTAAAGGCCTTACTCTGCACCATCGGAGATACATCTACATTGACTTGACCATTCTCATGAAATTCATTGAATCCTTGTATCCTATCCACTGCAAGAGTTATTTCATCTGGTGCAATGGGAATGCAAGAATAAACGGCATCACCATGTTGCAAGACACTACCTTCGTTACAACCCACATAATAGGCGCCGAAATTTTCTACACAACTGAGGTTTGTGTCTCTTACCATTATTTGATAAGTCCCAGAAAGTAGATTTGTGAATTCATTAGATAACTGCCATACAGTACCGCCATCGATACTATACTCATAGGTACCACTACTTCCAGACGCAGCAATAGTAATTGCGCCTTCTGCCAAAGGTGTACATAGATTATCTGGGCTGAAGTCTACCTCAATAATAATACCTGCAGCGACTTCAATAGCAGAATTGTTAGTTGAGGATAAAGATAAATTTGAAAAATTAGCCTTTTGGGGGGTGGGTATTAATAGTGATACTAATAAAAGTATCAAGATTGTAGGGTAATATCTCATTTATTCAATATTTGGTTGAGCTCTAAAATAATATTCAATCTTCAAATATATTAATTTAAATAAATTTATAAGTGACTGATAGTCAATTGTTTTTAGTTGCAGGCTTTTTTCCATACGAAATTCCTGAAAAAGCACTGAAATTATGGTTTACTCGTCTGTTACGACCTAAAAAATGAAGCAAAAAGCGATGTATAAGAATACCCCACATTGTTGGAGTGCGGTTGTGTTAATATTAGTCTAATTGTGTTAATAGATTAACTTGGCTTGTGACGACTGCATTTAGTAGTCGTCAAATAAGTATTACATAACAAATTATAATTGAAAACGATATGTTCGAGAGTTTAAAAAGATTAGCTATACAGAAATTGATGGCAAAAATGGCTTCTAACGCATTAGGAACTGACGCAACTGCAGCAGCAGCTGAGCAAGGTGCAGGAGCTGTAATGGAATCAATAAAAGCTAAGTTAGCTGGAGGAAATTTAGATCAAATAAAAGATCTATTTCAAGGTGGAAACATGGAGTCAAATCCAATTTTTCAAGAAGCTAAAGAAAAAATGACTGGTGTATTGAAAGCACAAGGAATGAGTGATGAAGATGCAGCAGCTGAAGCAACAAATGCTACACCTGACCTAATCAACGGGTTAAAAGAGAAGTTTGAGTCTAAAGACGAAGCTGACAAAGAATTTAATCTAGAAGATATTGCCAAGATGTTACCTGGAAATGTAGGTGATATGCTTGGAAACGCAGGAGGAATACTAAACACAGCAAAAAAACTTTTTGGATAGTAAGACTTTAAGTGTGTGAACTGTCATAGAGGCTGACTCCTATAGAGTTGGTCTCTTCTTTTTTTGCAGATCACATTTTCTCTCTTTCTAATTTTTTTAAAAAAGAGGTCATCTATTTCTACGAAGGAATAGGCGTTCAATTTTGTGAATAAAAACAGCCTTTGATGCATCAGAGGCTGTTTTTATTTATTGAGCTGATTTCTTTTTAGCATCAATTAAGGTACTGACATCACCGACTTTTATGGGTACAAAATCTGCAGTCAATATATGTTGATCGAGATTCTGAATAGTTATGTTGTCAGATATTTCCCACGGATTATTGCAGTTAGCTTTACAACTTGCCTTACTGAAGAACCGGTAGCTCTCGTTCATAGGTAGTTTTCTATAGATTCCTAGAACCAATTTCCTTAATTCAATTAAATCGATACCGCTTAATTTTCCGTCATTATTGATATCTGCAGCTCTATATAATAATGGGTCGTCAAATCGCTCAATTCCTAAAATATGTTGTTGGATTATCACCAAGTCATGCGTACTGATATACTTGAGATGGTCATCATTTTTACTTGCAGAAACCTTGTAAGCCTTTTTTATAGGGTTATCAGAAAGAGAAAAATGGCCTGAATTAATAGTAATCTGTTCTTTTGATAAATTGTCTGATGTGAGTGAAATAGTAATGTCCTCTACTACATCATCTGCATATGAAGCCACTTCTCCAGAAATTAATTTACCAGCGTTATTTGCTCCTCCACAAGAACCATAAATTTTCAAATCTTCTAAATCCCAAGCCGTAACAGGAGATTGTGCGCCGGCAGGACAGTAAGAAACTAATTGAAATTCTAACTCAGCAGGATTGTCAAATGTCATCTCTGGAATTTGTGAAAACTCAATTGTTTCTTTTTGCCAATCTTGACTGGTCTCTCTTCTTTCCTCTAAATATATTTCATCACCATCTCTCAGAATTCTTATTCCATATTGAGTAGGGTAATTGTTTAATCCCTGGTCTCCATCGATCCATTCAAAATTAGCTGGTGCTTTTTGGTAAAAAGATAAACTTGATAATACAATATGCTCGCCTTGTTCTGGGGTGATCGTCATTGTCATTTTAGTAACATTGGGCGAACTAGAATTATAAGTACAATCTGGGTCAGATGATATACACATTGACAAACTGTTATTCATCCCAGGCGTACAAGAGTGACGATTTGCTAAAGGATCTACTCTATGTATCGTTGAAGAAACAATTGCGCCACATTCAAGGTCATAGCTATACTCAGGTAAGAATTCTGAGTAGTCTGCATTAGTCATAGTTTCTATAATAGCTTGACAACTATCAAAGTTATAACTGACGAGTGCTTGGTTAATATGTATGTTCAATATCAGCGTACTGTCACATCCCGTCTGCGACATGAGATTTTGGATAAACTGTCCTTCTGTATTATAGGTTATGTTATTTATACTTATGGATTCACCAGCATTTATTTCATGAAATTCTTCCACTTGGAAAGCATCAAGAAGTTCTAGGTTAATTGTAAGGATACTATCGCAGCCATTTTGAGCAACTAAAGTTTGTAGATAAGTTCCAGTAGTTGAGTAGATTTCACCGTTTATATTTATATTATCTCCTTGACAGATTTCAAGATTCTCTGTACTGATACCACCTGCACAACAACAATCATCCTGTAGGTCTGGGTCATCACAATCCGTAAGTCCATCATTGTCATCATCTATATTATTATCACAAATCTCTGGCCCAGAGGTAACAGGTATTGTAGACAATGCGCATAATGCATCTATATCTGCACCTGGAGCACCATTACCTATGCAG
>JALZVB010000019.1 GCA_023300835.1 Saprospiraceae bacterium
GAAATATTTGGTTCTCAGTTTCTTTCTCGTATCAGCAATCATCCATGGCTTCTCTCAACAGGGAATATATGATGAGACTGATATAGAGTATCAATCGTTATTCATGGAGGCAGAAATTGCTAAAGTCATGGGCGACAGCGAAACACAGGTTGAGAAACTAAAAGAAGTCATCAAAAGGAATAAGGAATCCGATGCCGCTTACTATCAGTTATCAAAGTATTATTACAAGGAAAAAAATTACGAGCAAGCAGAGAAAAATGCGAACAAAGCAGTAGTCCTAGCCGCTGGTAACCAATGGTACCAATTGAATCTGGCGCAGATATATGAAACCAGTTACCAATATGGCAAAGCCGCTGACGCATACGGTCAGATAGTAAAAAGTAAACCTGACAATTATGTGGCTTATCATCGGCTGGCGTTCAACCAACTCAGTAACAGACAACCAGAAAAATCTGTTGCTACGTTGCAGATACTGCAGGATCGCCAAGGTATAACAGAGGAAACGTCTAGACAGATTTTTGAAATATACAACAGGTCGGGTGAGGTAGAGAAGGCTATTACAGCACTTAGAACCTTGTCCGCAGAATTTCCAGATAATACAAGGCTTATGAATAATCTAGCCAATTATCTGCGAGATTCTAAAAAAAATGACGAGGCTCAGGCCATGTTTAAAAAAGTATTAGAGATAGATCCTGATGATGGACATGCTAATATGGCTTTATTGAAAAATAAGTCGAGTAACAATTCTTCATCGTCTTTTCTAACAGATCTGCTACCTATAATTAAAAACACTGAAATTCCATTGGATAATAAAATCATGGAATTAATGCCGCACCTCTCAACAATATCCAAAGATGGAGAGTCATCTGCAGCACTGGACAAGATAAGTCTAATCCTTCTTGACCTATATCCTACTGACGCCAAAGCACTAGCCATAAGAGGAGATGTTCTGTTTTATACAAACGACTTTGCTGGCGCTGAAAAAATATATGCTGAAGCCATCAATATAGATGATTCCAAATTTTCTCTCTGGGACCAGTGGCTAATGAGTATGTGGGAACAAGGAAAAACAAAAGAACTGGTAGACCATTCTGAAGATGCCATGGATCTATTTCCTAACCAGATAAACCCATTAATCTACAGTATAATAGGACTAGGCCAATCTGGAAATAAAAAACTGGCTAATAAACTGATATCAGAGGCTAAGTTAATCGCAGGAAAGAAGTCAATACTTCTCAAGAGTATAGAGCTGTCTGACTTATGGGTAAACCAAGAAAAGATAAAAACAGCAGACCTATCCGTGCTAGACGAAGAGAGTAATTTCTCACCACTATACTTAGACTTACTAGGAGATGTAAGCAACCTTGCTTCTTCTAAAGACATGGCTAAAAAATATTGGTTAAAAGCCATAGAAATGGGTGCTAATCAAGACAGAATCAATAAGAAACTTGGTGTTTGAAATTTAGAACCCTAATTATAAGAACGTTTTATATCTGTATCCTGCTATTCGGCATGATATGCTGTAGAAGCAATAAAAATATCTCAAACAGAACAGAAATTCAATCTGTCCACTCTTCTAATAGTTTAATATCAGGTTTAACTTCTACACCATCTTTTACTTTTTTTAAAGCAAAAGGTAAACTCAACTATTCTGATAAGTACCAAAATCACAAAGCCACACTTTACATAAAAGGTATAAGAGATAGCCTACTCTGGTTTTCAGTTAAGAAATTTTCTTCTGAATTTGGGAGAGGCATAATAACACAAGATTCCATCACATTTATTGACAGGTTTAATAAATGTTACACAACTTATCCCCTGGATGAGCTAGAGCAAATCTATGGTATAAAAATAGATTTCAGTTTAATGGAAAGCTTAGTCTACGGCTATCCTTCATCAATAGATACACTATCGATACACTACAAGAAAAAGATTGAAGGGCAACAACTTCATATAAGAACTAATCACGATCAGCTGCTTCTCGAGTTAGCTCTAGACCTATACACGGGGCATCTACAGCATGGCAATATCATAAGTCAGATTGAAAGAGAAGCTATATATGATTACGCTGATTATATAGAATTGGATGACAACGTTTTTCTGCCTGGAAAACGGAAGTATAAGTTTATACTCAACGCCTACGATAGTATCGAAATAGCGATAGATCTATCAAAAATAGAAATAGATGAGGTCGAGGATATAAATACGCATATTCCTCAACATTATACAAGAAACTAATATTATGAAAGTCCTTCTCACCATATCAGCTATACTCTGTTCCTTCCTAATAGGTGCCCAATCAAGAACAGAACTAGAATCAGAGAGAATAAATCTGCTCAGTGAAATGGAGTTGACTGAAGGTAAAATTCAACAGTATAGAAAAGATAAAATCTCAATAATAAGCAAGATAAATCTACTTGAGAAAAAAGTAGCATCCCGATCTAAACTGATAGAAAATATAGATCAAGAAGTAGAAATAATAAGAACAGACATCGTAAGTAATACAGTTGCAAAAAAAGAAACAGATATAGAACTGGGAAGTGAAATAGAAATATATGCTGAGCTACTCAGAATGCAGTATCGATCCAAGCTACTACACAATAGTTGGAAGTCGGCACTGTGTTCTACAACAATCAGTGACTACTATGCCAAAAGGCGAAGCGTAAAGAGATATGCATTATACTTAAAGAACAAAGTAACTAACATACACGATCTCATAACTCAGCAAGACGACATAACCTTGCAGATAGATAATGATGAGGAAAGCAAGGTTAATCTAGAGAAATTACAAGTCGATGAAAATGAAATTCTGGCATTAGAGATTGATAGCTTGACACAGTTGGCTACTCAGATGACTGCCCAAGAGAGAAATTTACAGAAAAGACTTACCGCTCAGAAAACAGTAAGAGAGAGATTGAATGCTTCGATAGAGACTGCTGTTATTGCGTCTATGTCCAAAAGTGTTGTTACAACCCAAACACAGCCTGTACCTCAACCCATATCTAATATCGCCATAAACAATAGTGGCATTAGAAGTAACGATATCCATAGTAATACCATCGAACGTAAAAAAGGATTCATAGCTATGCCAGTGTCAGGAGCCATAGTAGGTAGGTATGGAGAGCAACCTCATGATGCGTTACCTGATCTCAAAATCACAAATAACGGCATAGATATACGACCCTCTTCTAGAATGATAAAAAGTATCTATGATGGAGAAGTTGTACAGGTCACCACACTAGAGGACAACCTCAAGACAGTTATAATTTCTCACACAGGGAATTATTTCTCAGTCTACTCTAATCTTTCTAATGTGTCACTGGCTAAAGGCTCATATGTAAATACTCAAGACATTATTGGAGAAATTGACTCAGGAGTTCATAACTTACATTTTGAATTATGGGAAAATAAAACCCCAATGAATCCCATACATTGGCTAAAGAAAGACTAGTTTTCAGTTAAGCAGTTTTAAAATACTAATATGAGTGATTGGCAAGTAGGAAAAAAGAGAGTATCAGGCTTAAGGCAGAAGATAGAAGAAGCTGTTATCATAGGCGTCATTACATCTGATCAGACCAACGAACAGGCTGGAGAATACTTGGATGAGCTAGAGTTTCTTGCCATGACAGCTGGCGCAAAAACCATACGTAGGTTTACACAGAAAGTGACTCACCCCAATCTAAGAACCTATGTCAACAAAGGTAAACTAGAGGAAATAAGACTGTTTATAGAAGAAAACGAAGGCGTAAGCATGGCCATCTTTGATGATGACTTGTCAGGAAAACAAACCAGTCTACTAGAAGAGGAACTCAAGGTCAAGATCATCGATAGGTCTACACTTATATTAGATATTTTTGCTAAAAGAGCACAGACTGCACAAGCCAAGACTCAAGTAGAAATGGCACAGATGAAATACCTATTACCCCGTCTAAGAGGTCTATGGACTCACCTTGAAAGACAGAGAGGAGGTATAGGAATGAGAGGACCTGGTGAGATGGAAATCGAGACCGATAGAAGAATAATAAACGATAAAATAAACTTACTCAAAAAAAGGCTTCTTAAAATAGATTCTCAGAATCAGACCCAACGTAAGAATAGAGGTGCACTGATCAGAGTCGCTCTCGTAGGTTATACCAATGTAGGAAAATCAACCCTAATGAATGTCTTGTCCAAGTCTGAAGTATTTGCAGAGAACAAGCTATTTGCTACACTTGATACGACTGTACGTAAAGTCGTTTTTAATAGAATGCCCTTTCTATTATCTGATACGGTAGGATTTATAAGAAAATTACCGCATCACCTTATCGAGAGTTTCAAGTCAACACTAGATGAAGTCAGGGAAAGTGATATCCTATTGCATGTTGTCGATTTTGCACATCCGCAATATGAAGATCATATAAGAACAGTCAACAAGACTCTATCTGACCTAGGAAGTATCGATAAACCTACGATTATGGTTTATAATAAACTAGACCTATACAGAGAGCTCAATTTTGATGAACTTCTGGATACTAAAACCAAGAATGACATCCTCACTGAGATAAAAAAGAGATTGGGTAATACCTATGGAATAGACAATGTTTTCATCTCTGCTCAAGATAAAGAGAACGTGCCTGACCTAAGAACTCAGATGGTGAAACTGATAGAGGAACATTATCAGATAAGGTATCCTTATGTTGTTAAGACTTGGTAGATGGAAGTAAGGATAATTTTCTTTTAATCATCTATTGGGTAAAAGGTAGCCTACCTAATTGAATCGATTACTTCGCTATGGTCATAGGATTCAATAATTTGAATTTGAAGTTTAGCTATTAGATTTAACCTATTGGGTCCTCTAAAATTCTATAGACAATAGATAGACCCAGTCAGGTTAGATCATAAACAGATCCCTTCACTACCTTTCTCCTAAAAAACTATTCTGTCTGAATATCATACCGAATGTATCTTTTTCAGTTTCTCTGAGAGAAAGAATAGTACCGTTACTACTTTCCGATAGACTTCCTTGCCAAGCAATAAAACGAGAACTGTCTATCTCGTTAGTATTAGGTTTATTGAGATGAAATATAGTGTCTTTAATAGATCCATTAGCTATTGAGAATTGCTTTATTTGCCTGAAGTCAATTTCTACCAGTTGCTCGCCTCCTACATTCGTTACTGTAACCGTTTGGTCAAGAAACGTATCTTTTATTAGCCTTTGATTAAATGTAAGACGTATAGAATCCCGACCTAAAGTATCCGCGCTTATAACATTATCATTACTATCTAAGACTATGTTTTCTATGGCGTCGATAATAAAGATAACGATACCATTGCTATCTAAGGCTAGGTTTTCTATAGTATCAACAAGAAAAGTAGTATCTGACTCAACTATACGTCCAGTATATGTTCCACTAAAATCCAAGATAGGATCATCATCAGAACATGAATAAACGGCCGTGATTACTATTGCCAAAAGAAAAATGTAACAGAAATTTCTCATCGATCGATTGTTTTTATTCTGGTTCGAAACCTAATATGATATTAAATTTACCATAGTTTTCAAAATTAGGACTAAGAGGGTCTTGATCGAATCCCCATCCATAATCAAACCCTAATAGTCCGAACATCGGAAGGAAAACTCTTACGCCAAATCCAGCAGATCTCTGTACATCAAACGGACTGAATTCACTGAACTGTGACCACGAGTTTCCACCTTGTACAAACGATGATACGTATATAGATGTACTTGGATTTAATGACAATGGGTAACGCAGCTCTATCGTCAGCTTATCATATATAGGAGCTCCTCCTAGATTATTCTGGCTGATGTCATTGACATCATATCCTCTTAGAGATATAATCTCCTTACCAGTAATACCTGCTGTCTGGTTAGAAAGTCCATCACCTCCTAATTCAAATCTTTCGAATGGGGAAATACCTATCTGATCAGAATAAGAACCCAAAAATCCAAACTTAAACTTAGTCGCAATTACAAACTTGCTGAAAATATTGAAGTACCACTCCGCACTTAAATTCCATTTATGGTACTCTAGAAAATTAAATGTGTTGGATGCTTCAGCTACAGCTATTGCATTTTCTTGTTCTTGAACACTAATTACGGCTCCACTTCCTCTTGATTTCTGAAGGTCACTTAATACGTCCTCTTTCTCAGCTGTACTCAAAGGCTCAGGTAAACCATCAGATCTGAACAGTGAATATGGTGGTGTAAATTGTAGAGATAATGTTACTCTTGAGCCCCTTCTAGGATATATAGGGTCAGCGACAGAACTACGACTTATAGATTGCGTAATACTGAAGTTCTTATAATTACCTTCACTAATCAGCAAGTCATCAACAAAGAATCCCCCTGCAAAGTAATTATCTAGCGAGATCCATTCAGTTGTAACCGTTGTATTGATTGAGAAGAAATCATCGGGCCATTTTAGCTGGGTTCCTATTCCTGCATACAATCTCTTGATAGATAGTTTTCCTCTATCCAAAATTTCCTGATCAATAGATGATACAACACCACCTACTGTAAATGAAGTCGGATTCTTGCCCCCTAGCCATGGTTCAGTAAATGAAAAATTGGCTGATGAGAAAAATCTACTATTAGATTGTACTCTTAGACTCAATTTCTGACCATCTCCTTGTGGTAGAGGACTCCATGTGGATTTGTCTTTGATATTGGCAAGAGAAAAGTTATTAAATGTAATACCTAGCGTACCTAGCAATCCACTAGATCCGCCATACCCAGCAGATAATTCTAGTTGATCTGAAGGTGTTTCTTCCACTACGTAGTTAACATCCACCGTTCCGTTCTGTTGATTAACTGGCGTCTGTATATCCATAGTCTCTGGATTGAAATATCCCAGATTCATAAGTGACCTCTGTGATCTAATTATCTCAGAACGGCTAAATTTATTTCCTGGTCTCGTCCTTAGCTCTCTTCTTATTACATGTTCATGGGTTCTGTCGTTACCAGCGATACCTACATTAGCAATTGTTGCTTGGGCACCCTCTGTTATCTGCAATGTCAGATCAACATGATTTCCTACTACTGCCGTCTCAATTGGATCAACATTAAAAAACAGATATCCATCATCTAGATACAATGAAGAAACATCTCTTCCATCTAGTGAGAAAGAAAGTCTATTTGCTAATATCTCTGGATCGTATATGTCACCTTCTGATATTCCCAATACTGTGGACAATTGCACACTATCATATTTAGAATTTCCTTTCCATTTTATATCTCTGAAATAATATTGACTCCCTTCGTCTATGGTAATAAACATCTGGAGGTTCCCATCTATCCTCCTTACAATTGAGTCTGATACTATTCTTGCATCTCTATATCCATTTTTGTTGTATAGAGCAATTATATTGCTTTTGTCAAGCTTGAAGTCATCTTTGACATATTTAGACTTTTTGAAGATCGTACCCATTTGCTTGGTATCCTTCATCTGTCGCCTCAACTTGGTATCATTGAACTGTATGTTATTAAGAAAGATAATATCGCTTATTTTGACCCTCTCTTTTTTATCTATATCAAACGTTAGTTTGACTGAGTTTGCCTTAATTTTATCTTCTGACTCTGATATAGTTACAACCGCATCCATGTAACCATTCTCAATATAACTTTCTTCTAATTTGAGAATTAATAGATCCTTTACATCTCTGGTTACGATAGAACCTTTGGAGATTGTTCTATCGATAATTTCTGTGAGGTCTGCATGTTTACTTTTCTTCTCACCTTTAATATTATACCTAGATAATGTAGGTCGCTCATCTAGATTGATTTCTAGGAATATAAGGTCGTCTTCAACTTTTTGTTGAACAATTTCTACGTTATCAAAAAGTCTGAGTTTCATCAGCGCCTTTATAGCATTAGGTATGGCGTCACCAGGAATAGAGATTGACTTACCTTCTCTTAGTTTGGCAATTGATTTAATAGCATTTCTATCTCTAGACTCTGCACCATTGATTGTAATTCCACCAATGTTATAAGTACGTTTGTTATTATAATCTACTGTAGGTAAGTTGCCAGGTTCTACTTGCGCCTGTATTGTCAGGCTGATAAGAACAAGAGAAATGGACAATAGGATTAACCTCATCAGTATATATTTGATATTATGAATACTCCTGTATAAAAGGGGTAAAAGTATGGTTTTTTGAAGCCCATAGGGGTATAAAGTCCTCCTTTTAGTTTCAAAAAAGTAAAGAATAGTAATCTTATTGTTGTAGAACTACCAGTTATACCATTTACGTTTCAGAATGTCACTTATGTTTTAATTAAATTAGTCAAACTCTGCGTTGAAAATACGCATCATAGCTATAGTTATACCTGCGTTTTTCGCTTTGATTTAAACAAATTTATTTTCAAATCTAATGTGACAACTTGAAGCATAAATGGCATGCAATGAATCACAATACAATAAAAGTAAATATTAAGGTAAGTAAGTACTGAATACACAGTATTTAACTATAATTTAATCTCTTTATATCGGCCATAATTCATCTACAATTATTCTATCGTTAGTTAGTCGAGGTACTTTATTCTGGCCTCCCAGCTTACCTTTTGTTCTCATGTAGTCTTGAAACGTACCTTGTGGTAAGTTTATTATTTTCAGTGGCTGCAGTACCCTACTCTGTATGAGATCATTATAGTAGATATTCTGGCGACACAATTCTTGATCCAGTCGTAACGCAATGGCTTCTATGTCGTAGGAATCTTTATCAAATTCTATATACCATTCATGAAAAGGCAGTTGGTTATTATTAGGTTTTACTTGTGGCGCTATCGTAAATTCATTGAGTTTACAACCTAATTCCTTATTGACAATATCAATGGCCTCTTCTACTTCCTTAGCAATTACATGTTCTCCAAAAGCTGAGATAAAGTGCTTTATCCTACCACTCACAATAATCTTATAGGGAGCTAGAGATATGAACCTTACTGTATCACCAATATTGTAGGCCCATAAACCCGCATTACTGGAAATGATAATTACGTAGTCTTTATCGAGTTCTACCTTATCTAAGGTCAACCTTGTAGCATTGTCCAGATGTATCTCACTAAGTAGTACAAATTCATAGAACATGCCTGCACTGGTATTGAGTAATAGCCCAGGGTCATTGATATCTGTCTGAAAACCAATAAAACCCTCAGATGCGGGGTAGGTTTCTAATGTATCTATACCCTTACCATGAAGCGCCTCTATTGTTGTTTTATAGGGACTATAGTTAACGCCTCCATGTATAAATAAACTAAGATTAGGGAAAACTTCTTTGATCGTTTTTTTTCTCGTTTTCTTTAGTAGTCTCTCATAGTACATAATCACCCATGGTGGAATACCGCTAATGAGTCTCATGTCAAGGTTATATGTTTCTTCTACTATCTTGTCCAACTTGGATTCCCAATCTTCAATACAATTAGTCTTGTAACTGGGTAACTTGTTTGATTGTATCCATCGGGGAATCTCGTGATTGACAATTCCGGATAATCTGCCAGTAGCAATACCATTCTTATCCGATAGTACCGGTGATCCAGACAGAAATATCATTTTACCATCAAATAGGTTTTTTCGATTCTGACTTTCGTAATTGAATATGACATTCCTAGCTGTCTTAATATGGTAACTAATAGACTGGTTGGAAATAGGAATATACTTTACACCTGACGTAGTACCTGATGTTTTGGCAAAATACTTTGGCTTACCTGGCCATAGGACATGTTGCCTTCCTTGAATTATCTTATCCACATAAGGTCTCAGGTCTTCATATTCTCTGATAGGTACTTGTGCAATAAAGTCTGAATAGGTTTTGACTTGATTAAAATTATGGTCTTTTCCGAAGTCTGTATTCTTGCCTTTATAAATAAGATTTTGTAATATCTTATTCTGTTCGTTGATGGCATGGTCTGCTGATCCGGTTATCGCTCTTGCAACTTGTCTTGCAAATACACCTATAGCTAATGATTTGATTCCCAATCTTAGAACTCTTGGATGAAGTTACCCCATACCCATCCTTCTGTACCGGCATATCTTATTTTACACCATTTTCCCATTTTCCCTTGGAGGATATAACTCTGGGTATCATAATAGACGATATCAACTTCAGCATTGGCTGGAATCCTGATTACGATATTAGATGTTAAAGAAGCTTCATCTCTCATATTGAGGGTTTCGCTTTCTATAATAACCATACCTCTCTTGAAGTTTCCTGTGCCTTTACAGTTTTCTAATTCCTCTGTGAGTTGATTTATTATGGAGTCCTGTGAAGCAATAATAGTCTTACTATTTTCTACGGTTGGGTTAGGAAGTTTAGAGAATATGCTTGACAAAACATCTGTAGGACTTTTTTGGGTTATTATTGAAGACAGCAACCATAACGTAGAAAGACTGAATACAACCAAGTAAACCCATCTGAGTGCAGGGTGACTTTGTTTTTGGCCGTAACGTTGTTTTGACATGAATAAGATTCGTTAAAGTGCAAAGATACGTAAGCTTTCTAAAAATCAGGATTAAGGAAATAAAATTGTGGTTACACTGTCCATTTTGATGGTAATCAGACAGAATTATTTCTTCTTGTTACCATATAGTGCTGCAATCCCTTCTCCAGACATAATGAGTGGTGTAATCTTAACAAGTCTTTTCTGTATAGTGGCGTCTTGCTTGGCTGTTGTTATATAATCTGCATAACCACGTTGCTTAGCATCACTGAGTTTGTAGAAGTGCTCAGACAATTTATCGTTTTCAGTGAGTAGCAGCTTCAAGCTATCTGGCAAGGTGTAATCATCTTTTGATTTGGGTATTAATTTGAGGATGTTACCGCTTTTCTGGTTTTCTATAGCTTCGTTTACATACGATAAAATCATGGCGTTATCCATATCTTCACTGGCGTAATATCTAAGGTGTCTCATACATTGAGTTTTACCCTCCTGCGCATTGACCAAGACTTTATGTTTATCTAATAGTGTCGCGCCTTGATAGAACCATAGTCCATAATGTTTTTTGAACCCTGATATACCTACGACATTCTTATTCATTATAGAATAGACAGGCATTCCCCACTTTATATTTTCCTCCAATTCAGTAGACAACAGAAGTATTCTTAATGAAGTCAATTCATTTTTCCATTTTTCTAATCCTTCGAAATAGATATCAGCAGTCATATGCTCAAAACATTTGTTTTCCTTCAAAAAAAAGCCACAACTATTACTAGTTGCGGCTCCGTATAAATTGAAAAGAAGGTATATTATTTACCGCCTTGTAATTCGTCCTGTAATTTTTTCAACTTATCCCATGATCCACTTGCTGCTAGACCAGACTGTTTAGGCCAAGATCCAGGATTATGCATTTGGAATCTAGGACCTGCTTTCTCAAGAATTTTCTTGATTTTACTGGCATCCGTTTTAGCCAATGCTTTGAATGTCTTAATACCAGCTGCTTTGATTAACTCTTGTATTCTTGGGCCGATTCCTTCTATTTTTGTAAGGTCATCAACTCCAGTAGACTTAGACTTAGTTTTTCCAATTGATTTAGTCGCAGATTTCCCAGCTGATTTAGCTATCGTCTTAGTTGCAACCTTTGTAGTAGACTTACCCGCAGCTTTCGCTGTAGCTTTTCCACTAGATTTCTTACTTGCTTTAGTTTTGCTTTTAGAAGACTTAGAACTACTCGATTTAGAAGAAGATTTTCCTACTACAGTTTTACTTCCTGTAACAACAGACCTGTTACCATCTGTTACTTCTCTTCTATCAACAATCTTAGACTCTCCACTTGTTCTTGTTTCTCCTACAATGGTCCTAGATTTCTCTACTGTACCTACATTCATCATCATTTTCTGTAGAGAAGCCATGTCAAATGACTTAACAACTTCTACCTCCTTGATAATTTCTACAGGGACTTCCTTGATTACTTCTATAATAGTAGGGTTCTTCTTAAGCGTTGTAAACTCAGTCTTAAGACTTGAGTATTCTGCTTTGACACCTGTGTAATCTGTCTTAAGCTTAGCATTAGTTGCTTCCAATTTAGCTTTGGCAGCTTCTAGTTTTTCGCATTGAGACTTTAGGTTATTTATTTCTTTAGTGTTTGATTCAATAACCTCTCTTACAAGTGTTATCTCTTTGATCACTTCGATAGGTTGTTTTTCTACAACTTTCACTTCTTTGATCACTTCTTTCTCTATGACAACAGGAATTTCTTTGATTATCTCGACAACCTTGATTACTTCTACTGTTTTCACAACTTCAACTGGAACTTCTTTGATCACTTCTTTGATCACTTCTACTTCCTTGATTACTTCTACAGGAACTTCTTTAATTACCTCGATTTTCTTAACAACTTCCTTTTTTACAGGAACGGTTACTTTTTGCTTTACAGTTTTCACCTTAACAACTTCTTTTACCTGAATAACAGGCACTTCTTTGATCACTTCCTTGATCACTTCTACTTTCTGTATAACAGGCACTTCTTTGATTATCTCTTTAACCTTGATTACTTCTTTGATTTGGATAACCGGTACTTTTTTGATTACCTCTTTAACCTTGATTACTTCTTGAGTTTGTATAACAGGAACTTCCTTTATAACCTCTTTGATAATCTCTTTGATCTGTATTACAGGTACTTCTTTGATTACTTCTACAACTTTAATTTTCTGCTCTCTTTTGTAAACAGGAACAGTGACCTTAACTTGAACTTTCTTTAATTTTTCAATTGTCTTAAAAGCTTTAACAGCTTTCTGTTGTAAAACTTTTACTGTTTTAATTTTTACTTTTCCAGGTACCCTTACGGCAACCTGAGTTGTAGCAGCAACAGTTTTTAAAGCTTGCTTTCTGAAAGCTGGATTTTCTTTCAGCACTGTTTCATATGCAGATGTAGCTTTAGCAATTGAGATTTTTGCTTTTTTTGAAATCTGTTGAATCAGTTTCGACTTTTCGATCATTATATTTTATTAAGTTGTTTGTTTGAAAATAGGTACAAAAATAAAAAAAAGATAACCCACA
>JALZVB010000020.1 GCA_023300835.1 Saprospiraceae bacterium
TCTTCCGATCTCCGGCGAGCGCGGTTTCTTCTCGGATAAGAAGGGTCAGAAAAAACGAATTAAGTTCTAGAGCCCTCAGCAGCAGGAAGAGGACAAAGGAGAAGAAGGAGGTCATGAGTTGTGGAAAAAGGCATTGAATAATATTATGCCTCAGGTTGAAGTAAGAAGTAAGAGAATAGGTGGAGCAACTTTTCAGATCCCTACAGAAATTAGACCAGCAAGAAAGCTGTCTATGGGTATGAAATGGTTAATAAAGTATTCTAGAGCAAGAAGTGGAAGAGGAATGGCAGAAAAGTTAGCAGCAGAAATAATGGCTGCAGCAAAAGGTGAAGGCGCCGCTGTCAAGAAAAGAGAGGATACGCATAAAATGGCTGACGCCAACAGAGCATTTGCTCATTTTAGAAACTAAATCACAGATTAATTAGATAGTTACACAATGGCTAAAGATTTAAACTTCCTAAGAAACATAGGTATAGCAGCTCACATTGATGCTGGTAAAACAACAACAACCGAAAGAGTTCTATACTATACTGGAATTTCTCATAAGATAGGTGAGGTTCATGATGGCGCAGCCACTATGGATTGGATGGAGCAAGAGCAAGAAAGAGGTATTACAATTACTTCTGCGGCAACGGCTACTAACTGGAAGTGGAAAGGCCAGAACTATCCAATGAATATCATTGATACTCCAGGTCACGTTGATTTCACAGTCGAGGTTAACAGATCTTTAAGAGTTCTTGATGGTTTGGTATTTCTTTTCTGTGCAGTTTCAGGTGTGGAACCACAATCAGAAACCAATTGGAGATTAGCTAATAACTATAAAGTTCCTAGAATAGGGTTCGTTAATAAAATGGATAGATCTGGTGCAGATTTCTTTGCCGTTGTAAGAGATGTAAAAGAAAAGCTGGGTACTGATGCTATTCCTCTTCAAGTTCCAATAGGAGCAGAAGAAACATTCAAAGGAGTTGTTGATCTTATTACAAATAAAGCAATAGTTTGGAATGAAGAGGACATGGGGATGACCTTTACGGAAATTCCTATTCCTGATGATTTGACAGATATTGTTCTTGAGTGGAAAGAAAAACTTCTAGAAGCAATAGCTGAATATGACGAGACTCTTATGGAGAAATTCTTTGAGGATCCAGATTCTATTACAGAGCAAGAAATGATAAACGCTGTACGTGGTGCAGTTATAGATAGTAAGTTTGTTCCGATGATGTGCGGTTCAGCTTTCAAAAACAAAGGTGTTCAAGCTGTACTTGATGCAGTATGTGCTTTCTTACCTTCACCTGTAGATGTAGGTGGAATAACAGGAACAAACCCTAAGACAGAAGAAGAAGAAGTAAGAGAACCATCTTCAGAACAACCTTTTACAGCTTTAGCATTTAAGATTGCAACAGATCCTTATGTAGGTAGATTAGCATTCTTCAGAGTATACTCTGGAAGATTAGACGCTGGTTCTTACATATATAATTCAAGAAGTGGTAATAAAGAGAGAATCTCTAGATTATACCAAATGCACTCTAACAAGCAAAATGCAATCCCTGCCGTAGAAACAGGAGATATTGCTGCAGGAGTAGGATTTAAGGATATCAGAACTGGTGATACATTATGTGCTGAAGGCCATCCTCTAGTACTAGAAAGTATGGTTTTTCCAGATCCAGTTATTGGTGTTGCGATTGAACCCAAAACACAAAAAGATATAGATAAGCTAGGAATGGCTCTATCTAAATTGTCTGAAGAAGATCCGACTTTCAAAGTTAAATACGATGAAGACACAAACCAGACAATTATCTCTGGTATGGGAGAATTACACTTGGAGATCATTATTGATAGATTGAAAAGAGAATTTGGTGTTGAATGTAATCAAGGACCACCACAAGTAACATACAAGGAAGCACTTACAGCTACAGTAGATCATACTGAAAGATTAAAGAAACAATCAGGTGGATCAGGTTTATTTGCCCAAATGGCATTCAAACTAGGGCCAGCGGACGAAGAATTCTTAGAATCTGACGATTTCAAATCGGGTAAAGTAAGATTACAATTTATAAATAAAATATTTGGTGGATCTATTCCAAAAGAATATTTCCCTTCTATTGTCAAAGGTTTTAATTTGATGATGGATAATGGTATCCTTGCAGGATATCGAATAGATTCTATGAAAGTAGAACTTTATGATGGATCTACTCACACAGTCGATTCAAAACCAATTGCATTCGAGCTGTGTGCTAAGGAAGGCTTTAGAGAAGCGGCAAAGTCATGTAAGCCAGTACTATTAGAACCAATTATGGCTCTAGAAGTAGTTACTCCTGAGGAGTATGTAGGTTCTGTAATTGGTGATTTAAATAGAAGAAGAGGTTTACCTAAAGGTCAAGATTCTAGACCAGGAGGAGCTGTTGTTATTTCTGGTGATGTACCTTTATCTGAAATGTTCGGATATGTTACTGACTTGAGAACAAACACCTCAGGAAGAGCAAGTAGTACGATGACATTTAGTCATTTTGCTCCAGCACCATCTGGTGTTTCTAAGGACATTATAGAAAAAGCAAAAGGAGAAGTAAAAGTTTAAGATAAAGTTGTTTAATGTGTGAATTAAATGTAAATTTGCACTCGTTTTAAAATATTTATACGGTTATGAATCAGAAAATTAGAATTAAGCTCCGTTCGTACGACTACAATCTAGTAGATAAGTCAACGGAGAAAATTGTAAAGACGGTCCGAAATAGCGGCGCTGTAATCTCTGGTCCGATTCCTCTGCCTACGGATAAACAAATTCACACAGTGTTAAGATCACCCCATGTGAATAAGAAATCCCGTGAGCAGTTTTCACTACGGACCCACAAGAGACTTATAGAAATCTATACACCAACTCAGAAGACAGTCGATGCATTGTCTAAATTAGAGTTACCAAGTGGTGTAGATATTCAAGTTAAGCTAACTTAAGAACCACATTTTACATATTACAATAATTATTATATAAGACCGCACTTGGTCTAATAGAATTATTTTGCTAACAAGATAAAGCAAAGATGAACGGGTTAATTGGAAAGAAAATAGGAATGACGAGTATCTTTAACCAAGCAGGTAAGAATATACCTTGTACGGTTATAGAAATAACGCCTAATGTCGTTTCTCAAGTTAAAACTGAGGATTCTGACGGTTATAGTGCCATTCAGTTGTCATATGGCGAAAGAAGAGAAAAGCGTATGACTAACGCTTTAGTTGGTCACTTAAAAAGAGCTGGATTAAAGTCAGTTAAAAAGACAGCAGAATTTAGAAATTCAGATATGTCTGCGGATCTAGGAACTACTCTTAATATCTTAGATGTTTTTGCTGAAGGAGATAAGGTAAGTGCAATAGGCACATCCAAAGGTAAAGGTTTTCAAGGTGTTGTTAAGAGACATGGTTTCGGTGGTGTAGGTCAAGCTACTCACGGACAACATAACAGATTAAGAGCTCCAGGTGCAATTGGTGCTTGTTCTACACCTTCTAAAGTTTACAAAGGAACTAGAATGGGAGGTCGAATGGGAGGAAATAGAGTTAAAACAACCAATCTAGTTGTAGCTAAAGTTTTCGCTGAGAAGAATCTATTGTTAATTAAAGGAGCTGTCCCAGGACACAAAGGTTCTTTGGTAATTATCGAAAAATAGTATCATGAAGTTAGATGTATACGGAATAAACGGAAAAACAATCGGTAGATCAGTAGATTTACCAGATGATATATTTGGTCTTGAGCCTAATGCGCATTCAATGTATCTTGATGTAAAGATGATTCAGAACAATCAGCGTCAAGGAACGTCGAAAGCAAAAGAAAGAGGCGAAGTAAAAGGTTCAACAAGAAAAATCAAGAAACAAAAGGGTACAGGTACAGCAAGAGCTGGTGACATCAAAAACCCTTTGTTCAGAGGTGGAGGTAGAGTATTTGGTCCTAAGCCAAGGAACTACATGATGAAGCTCAACAAGAAAGTTAAAAGATTAGCTAGAAAATCTGCTTTATCTGCAGCTGTTCAAGGTGGTTCTATTAAGGTTATTGAAGATTTTACTTTCGACAAACCAAAGACTAAAGAGTTCACAACTGTACTTAACAATTTTGAAGTAGGTAAAGGCAAAGCTCTTTTTATAATATCTGCACTTGATAATAACTTATTGTTATCTTCAAGAAATGTACAAAATGCACAGCTTAAAACTGCGACAGAAATGAGTACATTAGATATTATGAAAGCGTCTCAGGTTTTTATTTCTGAGTCTTCTATTTCAAAAATTACAGAAACTTTATCTAAATAGGAGTCATGTTAAAAAATGTATTAGTAAAGCCTATTATTTCTGAGAAGTCAGAATC
>JALZVB010000021.1 GCA_023300835.1 Saprospiraceae bacterium
CCATGAGTTCATGGCATTCAATAAGTCATTTTCCATTTTGAAATCAACCTTGAATCCATAATCTTTAAAGAATCTACTTCTTGTATTGGCTTGTGCGCCTTCATTGAAGTATAAACCCGGTGCATAACCACCCCACATGACAAGTTGTACTCTGAGGGTATTATCGTCTACTTCTGATTTGTTGTTATTGGTTTTCCCAAAAAGCCCACCACTTTTTTCCTTACTAGAATTGGTAGAGGCTTCATTGGTCTTAGAGTTATTATTATTTGTAGACGCATTCTTGGAATCAGAACTGGTGTTACCCATTGTTCCTTCATTATCAATACGTTCTTGTTCTGCCTTGTCTTTAAGGTCTTGTCCCACAGATGTATTATCAAGCAGGTACTTTCCTCCAAAAGCTAGAAGCCCTAATATTACTAGAGTAATTAAGAGCTTAGAAAACATGGTTAATCGTGTCGTCGCCATTTATATAAAATTGATTTGTTTCGAATGTTTTTAATCAAAAAAGTTATCGTATTGGTTGCCTTCATTACTTGCTCGCTGCGGTTGAGCTACAGGTGAATCAAGGTCAAGAATATCATTGTCGTCGTTAGCTTGTAGAATAAGCTCTTCTTTGGAACCACCTAGAAGTAGTGAGGTAGATTTTTTCTCCCACTTTTCTAACATTTCCATGCCCTTCTCCTCATAGATTCCATTCTGAAGATCAATAGACTGCATAAAGTCTTCTGACATTTCCATAAATTGCTCCATCTCCCCTACTTTGTTACTGACATCATCTGCTATATTTTCAAGAGCCATATCAAACATTGCCTTCTTATCCGTATCTCCCTTTATAATAGACATAGCTGACTTCATCGCCGAATGTCCTGCCAACATGGCTTTTCTTTCTTGGTCTTTTAGTTTGACTTGATCTTCTATGTCCTCAACTAGGATAGCTGAGTTTCTGTACATCTTATCTAGTACTCTATAAAGTACTTCCATGCGCTTGTATAGGTCAGACAATTTGAGATTAGATTCTCTCAGTCTACCCGCTTTTCTACTTTTGAGTATAAGAACAGATTGGTTATTTTGTTTTTTGGCTTGACCGGCAAGATCCATATTGTTCTGGATCGCTTTATTATTATTTACGATCATCTCCTTGAGCTTATGCATCTGGCCTCTGAGTTTACCTGTCTGCATTCTCATTTTTTTTAGATTCTTCTTAAGGTCAGAAACATAGTTTTTAAGAATACCGATAGGGTCCATCTGTACAAATATCCCCGTAATCTTGCGCATTGCACTTTGATACATATATGATATCAAATTACGTGCACGAGAGTCCAATGCCGCATATATTATGACGCCTAATACCCCAGTAAGGGCTGCCAACTTGGCCGTAGAGGCAGCTGCACCGACTACAAATCCGATTATTCCTGGCAACAGCCACAAACCACCTGCTAGCATCGCTATTAAAAATAAGGCCCCTGTGACACCTTCTTTCCTTTTCCAAAAGGATTTTCTTTTCAAGTTATTTGACATTTAATGAGAAATCAATTTGCTAAATATGATACAAAGATAATATATAAGGCCAATACCCATGTATTTCATATATGTAACTACAAATAAACCCTAAGAATTCCTTAAGATCATCGATGAATGGAAGAAATATGTAGTGGTTGAGGTGAAATATAATATATCACTAGACTAAGCCAAACTAAAAAGCAAGACAATTAACAGCATATATACCAAACTATCAGGTAGAATTATTAGGTAATACCAATTAGCCATTAGAATGCAGCACTTATTTTAATAGATTTTTAGGACATGGCGCTATTTCAGGACACGACACCAGAACAAAAAAAACGTTGCTCATTTCTGAACAACGTTTTTCTGACTTTTATGGAGATGACTAATCTCCCCTTTTATAATACCCTTAATATTATCTATTTGATGTTTACCGATGTCATAAAGACTTCAGCTTTTCCTGCTATAATAAAACCTAATTTACTATCCCCTTGAGAAAACAAGGCTTTGGAAATTTTTACTTGATTAGACATAACTGGAAGTTGAAATTGCAAGTTTCCTTCTGAGTTGAATATCTGTATCATGTCTACACTTTCTGCAGTTGTAAACTCTAGCCTATCTTCAACTTCATTATAGTGAGCTGATTTGATCAACTCAAGTTGATCTATATTTAATGCTGTGATTTCAACAGTTGCTGTTGAAATTAAGTTTTCTGGACCAGTTGTTACAGGACTTGTATTTGCTAGTCCTATTGTTATTGTTGCTACTGCGATTATTATAGTTAGTAAAGTTTTCATGTTGTTTGGGTTTTGTATATATAAGACAATAAAATGAATCTCCCTCACTAAATACCCTCTACTACAAGTCATCGACATATGCACTACAAAAGCCCTACAATGAGTAAAAATGAGTGACTTTAGCTAAACGAAGGTGTCACTAACCTAATTCTTGATAATTATATAGCATATATCCAAAAAACAACTCGATTACAACAATATCAGGATGGTATTGATATTCATTGTTTTAGTATCTAACTTTTATCCACGAGAGTACGACTTATGTAATCTTTCCAAGTAGTATATCGTTTATTACGAGTATCAGTTTCCATTTTAGAAACATAGGTAGTATCAATTTCTCTATTCTTCTCTACAACCGCAGCATCCCACAACCCAATAGTTATCCCAGCCAGATATGCTGCTCCCAGAGCCGTTGATTCTATATTAACGGGTCGTTCTACATTTGTATCTAGAATATCAGCTTGGAATTGCATCAAGTAATTATTCTTGCAAGCGCCACCATCAACTTTCAATACTTTTAAGGCGGTAGCGCTATCTCTTGTCATGGCCTCCAATACATCTCTTGTGCGATATGCCATAGACTCAAGCGTCGCCTTAGCAATATGTGCTATTCCCGTTCTACGCGTCAAACCAAATATTGCACCACGACTTTCCATATCCCAATAAGGTGCACCCAATCCAGCAAAGGCAGGAATCACATACACTTCGTTATCGTCTTGTACCTCATATGCTAGCGCTTCTGTCTCATTAGAGTCATCAATGATCTGTAACCCATCTCGTAACCATTGGATGGCAGCCCCAGCCATAAAAATACTTCCTTCTAATGCATAACCGATACCGCCATCTGAATTGCAACATAAGGTCGTCAATAATCCATTATCAGAAGGAACATACTTATCACCGACATGCATCAGCATAAAACAACCTGTTCCGTAGGTATTTTTAGCCATACCTCTAGTGAAACAAGCCTGTCCAAATAGGGCAGCTTGCTGATCACCAGCTACACCAGTTATTGGAATTTCAACATCTCTGTATTTATATATACCAAAATGAGAAGCCGATTTCTGTACAGATGGTAAAATCGTTTTAGGTATATCTAGCAATGATAATATCTTATCATCCCATTTCAGATCTCTGATATTAAATAGCATTGTTCTAGACGCATTGGTGTAATCTGTAACATGATTTTCTCCTGCTGTCAACTTCCATATAAGCCAAGTATCAATTGTACCAAAACATAATTCATCAATGTCGTAGTCCGTATTATCTAGAATCCACTTGATCTTAGTACCTGAAAAATAGGTATCTATGGGTAAACCTGTCTGGCTATAGATATATGTATTATGTCCAGCTTCTTTTAGGGCTTTGCAATAATCGACAGTACGTTTGTCTTGCCATACAATAGCATTGTATATTGGCTTACCAGTCTTCTTGTTCCATACAACAGCCGTTTCTCTTTGATTAGTTATACCTATACTTCTTATCGCATTTATGTCTTCTACATGATTATCTATTAGTGAGTTCAACATCTTATATTGGACATCCCATATTTCTTCTGGGTCATGCTCCACCCATCCATCCTTAGGAAAAAACTGGGTGAACGCTTCTTGCTCTACGGCAACTATTTGACCTGAACTATTTACCAATACAGCTCTACAGCTACTGGTTCCTTGGTCAAGTGCTATTATATATGAGTCTGGCATTTAAACAATATTAAGTTAAGTTACATTAAGAAATATAAGGTTGTCGCTTCACTTATGAGAAGAAAATTCAAAGACTAAGTTGTTATAACCTCTACCCCATTTCCTATTTTCACATAATAAGCTTCTGCTTTTATGTTGGTAGTTTTATAATAATCATACATCATCTTTCGGATAACGTCTACTTTTCCTTCCTTATGAATAAGATTCAATGTACATCCCCCGAATCCACCGCCCATCATCCTAGCTCCTTTTATAGATGGTTGATCCATAGACAAATTAACAAGCAGATCTAACTCATCACAACTGACTTCGTACTTATTCTTGAGACCATTATGAGAAGCGTATAATAGTTTACCTAACGTATTAAAATCTCTAGAAGCTAAAGCCAATCTAAAGTCATCTACTCTTTTGTTTTCTTCAATTATAAAGCTAGCTCTGTCGTAATAGGTATCAGAAAAGGTATCTTTTATTAATTCTAATTGATCGTGTGACAAAGTGCTTAAGTGTTCTACCTCAGGGAACTTAGTTTGAGTTATTCTTACAATTTCTTTGCACTCACTGGGTCTGTCATTATAGCCTGACGAGAGATGGGAATGTTTTACGTTGGTATTTATAAGGACCAGTTCATAGGGATCCAAATCAACATTATGATATTCAAATGTCTGCGTTGCACAATCCATTAACATAGCTTTGCCTTCCTGTCCAAACATAGATGAGAATTGATCTAATATACCACTTTGGATATTGAGATGATTATTCTCTGCCCTATTTCCTATTCTGACCAGTTCCCACTTATCGAGATCTGTAGACGTGATCTTATCTATTCCTCTAGCAAAGCCACATTCCAATGCCGCAGATGAACTCACCCCTGCACCGATAGGAATCTCACTCATGAACAAGCAATCGAAGCCCATTATCTTAATGTCTAAATTTTCAAATTCTCTGAGTACACCGAAACAGTATCGTGCCCATAATTTTTCCGAATCATTTTTAGAAGTTAGATTATAATTTTCGCTAGCCGCCATATCATGCGCTACAATATTACATGTATTGCTACCATTTGGCTTAAAGCCAAAATACATACACTTGTCTATAGCCGCAGGAAAGACACAACCCTTATTGTAATCTGTATGCTCCCCTATCAAGTTAATTCTACCTGGCGCTCGCACAAGAAATTCTGGCTGAACGCCAAAAGTTAACTCAAACTGTTGTTTTACTTTATCAATGATAGACATACCATTCTAATTGTTAATACATATCAGGTTATACAGCATACAACAAGTTATACCTTAATCATAGTGACATCATCTAAATAGATTTGAGATTGCTTTCTCATCATTTCTGTTTTAGCAGACGACCAATTGAAATGACTCGCAAACTCAGAAACTATAAAATCCAAATTATCATGAACTGATTCTACATCAAAATATATCTTTCCAGTCCGTCTGTTAAAATAATCATCAGACAAATAACATGACTCATAAGTAATACAATAGTCAATTTCAGATCTTAATAGTGCTTGCGATTTTTTCAACTCAGAATTCAGTGCATTTGCAATAATGAGCTCCGCATGTTTGCCATAAGTTGTGACCAGATACCATGCTTCAAATTCTGATAAGTTAAAGTCCGCATACTTCTCTTTTATATTCTCAAGAAACTTTTTGTAGTCTTGATAATCAGAAAAACTATCACTGTGTATTTTATATTTTTCAGTTTCGCATTCTTTTTTAGACAAGCTTTTTTTTCTTTCTTGCACTAAATCAATTACACGTTCTGCCATTTTTCTATATCCCGTGAGCTTACCTCCAGCTATAGAAATCAAATTAGATTCCGAGACAAATATTTCATCCTTCCTAGAAAGTTCAGATGGCGATTTCCCTTCTTCATGTATAAGTGGCCTCAATCCTGCCCAGGTAGAAATAATATCTGAGTGGGTAAGTTGCTCGACTTCAAATAATTTATTTATAGATTCTAGGATATACTCTGCATCTTCATAAGTGCATATCACTCTGTCTTTATCTGATGTATATACTGTATCAGAAGTACCTATGTAAGTGACCTTACCACGTGGAATGGCAAACAACATTCTCCCCTTAAAATCATCAAAGTAGACTGCCGATTGTACAGGTAATTTATGATGTGGCAAAACGATATGAACACCTTTAGTTAACTGAAGGCTATTGCCTTTTTTAGATCTATTTATGGTTCTTAATTCGTCCACCCACGGCCCTGCTGCAGACACAACTTGGGTTGCTTTAAATTCAACTTCCCTATCGTTAACATAATCTAGACAATTCACACCAACAACATTACCTTGCTCATATACAAAATCTATAACTTTCATATAGTTAAATGCCTCTCCACCCTCTCTTCTGGCTGCTTTTATTAGTTCTACTGTAAGTCTAGCGTCATCAGTACGATATTCTGAATATTGGATACCAGATTTCAGAAGCGATTTGTTAAGTAAGGGCTCTTGTAATAGGGTTCTATTTTTGTTAAAGACAGTTTTCCTGTCTTTGCGTGGAACACAAGCCAATCTATCATACACGGATATGGCAAGGGATGCCGTTATTTTCCCAAAAGTTCCTCCATCAACAATAGGCAGTAGCATCTTTTCGGGGTGCACCAAATGAGGGATATTATGATGCGCAATTGCTCGTTCTAGACCTGACTCTTTGACCAGTGAAAATTCAAATTGCTTAAGATAGCGCAACCCTCCATGGATAAGCTTAGTAGATTTACTACTTGTTCCTGAAGCAAAGTCCTTTTTTTCTAATAACAAAGTCGATAATCCACGCAATGATGCATCCAATGCTATACCCGCACCCGTTACACCACCACCTATTATTATGAGGTCATATCGCTGATCCTTACACTTTATCAATCGCTCATCTCTGTTTTTATTATCAAAAGAGATATCCTTATTCTGCATCGCTAAACTATATTGATTATTAAAAGTAGAATTTATCCAAAAAGACCTAACGTTTACTTAGTCTATCAAGGATACAATATAATAGTCATTAAGAATGTAAGCTACAATCTTTTAATCATATTATAAAGATTCTTACTATGACAAAATGTTAACTATAAATGTGATTGATACAAAATTGATCAACATTGTGCGATAATAACTGGCGACGTATTCTGAGAAGTAATCAAGGGTACATCTATTAACTATATTCTTGATTGAACAGAAAATTCAAAATTTTCTTAAGCGAATAGCATGGAATTTATAATTTGTTGTTCTTCAGTCGCTTAGCTATGGCTAAACTTCTTCATCACGTCTCGTCTAAATCCATTCTATTCTACTTTCATCCCAAGAGACAGTAAATAGAGGTACCCTCAATTTATTGATGGACTATTGTTTCAATTTGATTAGAGTCAATAATAAGAGAATTGATAAATCTGTTTTATATTGTTGAATCAACAATATAATCTATGAACAACTTAAAATTAATGGCTAGCTTGATTGCCTTACTCTTTGCGTTATCTGCGTCGGGACAAGGAAATATTAATATCTCTACAGGCCTTAACAATTCCACTGTCAAATTCATAAACCTTGATTAAATAACTACACAATCCAGGATTGGATACTTTATCGGGTTAGCCCCTAGTTATGAACTGAGTCAAAAGATGCGGATTCTTACAAATTTCCAATATAGTATTAAAGGTTTTAAGACAGATATAAACAATCCGTCAGGGGCCTCATCAAAATTGGCTTATCTAGATGTTATTCCAGAGTTAGAATACGATATACTTAATTACATCTCCTTGGGAATAGGAATAAACTATGGGATAAGAATCACAGAGCACAACAGAACAGGAGATGAAGAATGGATCAGAGCTGATAAATTTAAATCATCAAGCGCAAGTGACTTTGGTGTCACTAGTAAACTAAAAATGAGATTCAATGATGTATTTGCCTTTATCAGATACAATATTGGGATTAGTGATATAACTAATGGTATCATCTACACAGACATCAACGGCAACGCAGTTGACAATGCCAGTAAAAAGAACAGGAATCTACAAATCGGAATCGGTTATGTTTTTGCTCTGTAGAACGGTCAACTATAACTGATCCACAGGCAAGAATCAGAACTCGAACTGGCAAATAAAACCTTATCAACATCCAAACCAATGCTTTGAAACGCTGGAACATTTCAACCCTAAGGCTCAGCGCGAAATGTTAAAAGAAGTACATAAAAAAGTAACTAACCAAGGAAGAGTAATAATATCGGTACCCATAAGAGATTGGCTTCCCTTCTGTAGTGAAAAACATAAGAAGAATGAGCCTCGGAAATAAAAGCTATGGAAGCATCAAAAATATATTCAAATGTCTTGTTGGAATACCAGTTCCTGAAATAAGACAGATAGAGGGATATATTCCATCACATTGTGGTTTTAATCATAATGAACTAGAAAAAATAATACAACAGAATTTCAAAATTATAAGAAAGGAGACTTCACCCTTTAAAAATCTGTCTACCCACTTGA
>JALZVB010000022.1 GCA_023300835.1 Saprospiraceae bacterium
GTCATGTTGACGTTTTTATTTATTCTTATATATAAATGACTATAAACGTTTATAAACGTAAGTAAGCGCATAATAAACGACTGTGACTTATCATTGTCCACATCTTTGCATCGTCGTTGATTCGTAACAACTAGAAAGCTAGTAGAAGGATCAAATTTTTGTTTTTAATCGTTCCGTATGTTGCGGAGTACAAAATTTAATATTATGAATACTTTAAGGAATGCAGTACAACTTATTGGCAGATTAGGTAAAGATGTTAACCTAACTAAATTTGAATCAGGATCAGTAAAAGCCAGTTTTACACTTGCTACTGATGACTATTACAAAAACAATAAAGGAGAAAAAGTAAAAGATACACAATGGCACAATGTAGTCGCTTGGGGTAAAATGGCACAGAACATGGATGCCATTTTAGCAAAAGGATCTGAGGTCATGATAAAAGGTAAGTTATGTACCCGAGCTTACGATGACAAGGATGGCAATAAGAGATATATTACAGAAGTGGTTGCAGGTGAATTTATGGTCTTCGGTAAGAAAGATGTGGTCAAAGAAATGGAAGGGACTATAATGGTGTAAAAAACGGACATTCAAATTATCTTTTCGTATACAACAAGAGGCGTAGTCAAGAACTATGTCTCTTGTTTGTATATGAAGAAAAGCTTATAAATTTAGGACCAGTTTTTCTGTTGACCATTTCTGTTTCAAGTTGTCGCATTAGATCTCAAAGTTAATTTGTTTAGATCAAGGCGAAAAACACAGGCATAGCCATAGCTATGACGAGTATTTTCAACGCAGAGCTAGGCTAATTTAATTGAAACATAAGTGACATTCTGAAACGTAATTGGTATTAGGACAAATGGAAAACTACCTCCCACAATGCACTAGCAACACTGAAACATCAGAAGGAGAGATCCCACTGATACGACTTGCTTGACCTATGGTCCGAGGCTTTCTTTCGCTCAATTTTTCTCTAGCTTCCATGGATAATGCTGTAATTTTATGAAAGTCCATTTCAGGTTTAAGGTTCACATCTTCTAGTCGCAGCATCTTATCAGCCAGGTCCTTTTCCTTCTGGATATAACCTTCATATTTTATGTCCGTCATCGCCATTTCTACTGTTTCTTTATCATGATTCTCGAGATACTCAGCAAGAACTGGAAAAGCTTCACATATGTCGTGGACATTTATGTTAGGACGGGTAAGAATATTTTTGATTTTGATCTTTTGCTTGATCGGTGCAGAGTTAATAGTAGCTAGATAACCATTGATATCATCAGGACTTACAGAAGTCTTAGATACAAATTGTTTGATTTCTTTGGCAGAAGCTTTTTTTATAGCTACTCTTTCTAGTCTAGACTCCAGGCCTTGAACACCTAACTTTTCTGCAAGAGGTGTTAGTCTGAGGTCAGAGTTATCTTGCCTCAATAGGATTCTATATTCTGCTCTAGATGTAAACATTCTATAAGGTTCATTGGTACCCTTATTGACAAGATCATCTATGAGAACGCCTATATATGCCTCAGAACGCTTAAGTACAAATGGTTCTTTTTCTTGAACTTTTAATGCGGCATTAAGACCAGCCATATACCCTTGTGAAGCGGCTTCTTCATAACCCGTAGTACCATTTATCTGACCAGCAAAAAACAAGTTAGATACCAATCTCGTTTCTAGACTTATGTCTAATTGTGTTGGAGGAAAAAAGTCATACTCAATAGCGTATCCAGGTCTGAACATTTTAGCATTTTCAAAACCAGGAATATGAACCATCGCTTTATACTGCACATCCATAGGAAGAGATGACGAAAACCCATTGACATATATCTCGCAAGTATCTCTACCTTCTGGTTCTACAAACAATTGATGCCTTGTCCTATCAGCAAAACGATCTATTTTATCTTCTATACTGGGGCAATATCTCGGACCGATACCTCGGATTCTTCCATTGAACATAGGTGATCTGTCAAACCCAGTTCTTAATACATCATGTACCTTTTGATTAGTGTACGTAATGTGGCAAGGAACCTGCTCAGTAAGTGGTGGGGTATCAGTAAATGAAAATTTGCCGGGTTCAGTATCTCCAGGCTGGAGCTCCATCTGAGACCAATCTAGGGATCTTCCATCAACTCTAGCTGGTGTTCCTGTCTTCATTCTTCCAGATTCAAATCCCAGGCCGACAAGTTGTTCAGTAAGCCCTTTTGCAGCTCTTTCTCCAGCTCTACCACCACCCATCTGTTTCTCACCTATGTGTATGATACCGTTGAGAAATGTACCATTTGTAAGAACAACAGTTTTGGAGTTAATTTCTATTCCCATGCTGGTAACGATACCTGAGCATCTATTATCTTTTACGATAAGTCCCGTAACCATTTCTTGCCATATATCAATGTTGGGGTTGGCTTCTATCGTATTACGCCACATTCGTGCAAATACATGCCTATCACTCTGGGCTCTAGGTGACCACATAGCTGGCCCCTTAGACTTATTGAGCATTCTGAATTGAATCATGGTATGATCAGTGATGATACCACTGTATCCGCCTAGAGCATCTATTTCTCTTACGATTTGACCTTTAGCAACACCACCCATGGCCGGGTTGCAGCTCATCTGACCTATTGTCTGCATATTCATGGTTGCCAATAAGACCTTGGAACCTAAATTGGCTGCCGCAATAGCGGCTTCACAGCCCGCATGACCACCACCTACAACAATAACATCATAATCTATAAACATGAGCCCTTCGTTTTTACATTAATATATCGGCAAAATTAGATGTTTTTGAGCAGGCAGGCACAACATGGCAAAAGAATTGGAAAATATTACTTAG
>JALZVB010000023.1 GCA_023300835.1 Saprospiraceae bacterium
GCAATGCTAGCAGCTAAATTTGCCACTGAAGGTTGGAAACTTAAGTTGGCTCTTGTAGTAGGTTTCTTCTTTCTTATTGGTGGTTCATTAATGGTTAAGATGATACCCGAGACACCGTTATGGTTTATTCTTGTAGATCTTGGATTAGCTTATATTCCTATGGCTGGATTGGGGTATAGGATAGGGACTAAGATTAGAAGATAGCCCTAAGCATTAATTATATAATTAAAAATAAATGAGATACCTAAATGGAAATAACTAGGTATCTCATTTAATTCTATCGACTAAAATATTGAAAATCCATTTTTGTTCATAACAAGACTTTCACTACCAATATTGAAAATCAATGTTCCACTTGGTGATCTACTGTCATAATATCTTGTTAAACCTGATTCAATAGATGGTGTAGTCCATCCGCGGCCACCACCTTTAACATTTTGATTATTCAAAAATTCCATAGATTTGAAATCGTTATTTTTTTTCATTGCTTAAGTATTTAGTGAATACTCAATTTAGGTTATTCAAACCGTCGTAATAGTTAAATGAAATAGTCTTAACTCATTAATGTCAATTACTTGTCAATTAAATTAAATGACACTGGTAGCAAACTTGAGGATACACTGATATAATTTCGCCTATTGTTAGGAATAAAAAGATGAGAACAAATCTAAAAAGCAATTATAGAGACTTAAGTATTATACAGGCTATTTTGGAAAATCATTCTCAATCCAACACCTAAATAAGTCCACATCTTCAGCTGAGAAATTCTCTTGACCCTCAGACCCACGAATAGGCATATCAAAATCCTCAAAGACCTGAGCCCAAACTTCTCCATTATCCAACTCTGGGAGAATACCCTCATAAGTTTGATAATTTTTTACTATAGGATCATTGTTAGTACCATCATGACAACCGGAGTTAGCGCAAGAATTGTCAATTATCATTTTAATATTTGTCGAGTACTTAGTTTCTATCATACTTTCTACGTCACAGGTCAAATTCAAAGGAATGGTTTTATCCTTAGAACATGAAACAAATAGGAATATGAAAATAAAACTGAAAGCTGAAAATTTAAAACTCATAAAATGATTTATCGCTATAAAGCTATAAATATTATTAGCTAGTTGTTGTATTAAGATTCAATCATTTACTCATAGGGTACCTCTATTTACTGTCTCTTGGAATGAGAGTAGAATAGATTTAGACGAGGCGTGAAGAAGAAGTTTAGCCATAGCTAAACGACTGAAGAACAACGAATTATAAATTCTTTCTAATCGCTCAGGAAAATTTCAATTTTATGGTCAGCCAAGAATATAATTAATAGATTACCCTTAATAGAAATGTCGAAAAATTAAGAACTAAATGTTCTAAAACTCTTTTCAGATTTAAATCAGCAAGTATAAAAAATCGACCACATATGATTAATTCCAATATTCTGTTGTCAAAACCGCAGTAGCAATACAGTCACTCTCGACCTCAGTAACAGTAGCCGTCAGAGGTAACATCTCATAATTGATACTGATAGCAGATCCTTTAAACGTGGAATCTGTACTCCATTCAAACATATAAGCTGGATTTACCACAACTTCTCCATTGTGCAATATTCTTACTGGAAATTGTATGGTAGGAAATAGACTAGGGTTAAAAGAACATACAGGTTCAACAATAATATCTGCACTTAAAAAAGTGCAATTGTCTTCCTTGGGCTTTATTATTTCAGCTTCGTTTTTAGCACAACTGCTAAGTAAGAATATTGATAGAAGGATAGTTGATATTGCGGAGACTTGTTTCATAATATTGTGTTAGTGTTTTGAATTACCTTATATAGTCTCATTTCTTATAGAATGTTGCGTCCAAGGTCTATATTCTTTATAATATCTAGTCGCATTTTAGTTGGTCAGAATACATAATCAACTTATTAAATGTCAAAATGAAAGTAATAATGTTTAAAGTAAGTTTTGCCATAGTATTAGTGGCTTTACTAGCATGCAATGTCGATAAGAAGGAACCTCACAATGAGAGTCCTAGAACTACAGAAGAAAATGTAGAAGAGCATACGAAGCCTTTTATCCATGAAGAAAATAATCTTGAAACTGCTGAAACCATACTAGAAAGAATTAAAACACCAACTGGTTTTGTAAGAACCCCTATTGCAAATAATACATTTGGAAAGTATCTGAGAACCTTAAAACTAAAACCAGAAGGTTCAATGGTCAGATACTATGATGGCTTAATGAAACCGAATGACGGCGTATACGAGGAAGTTGTAGATCTGGCAATAGGAACTAAAGACTTACATCAATGTGCTGATGCGGTGATGAGGTTACGTGCAGAGTATTTATGGAATGAGAGAAGATATGATGAGATCCACTTTAATTTTACCAATGGATTCAATGTAGAATATACAGAATGGATGAAAGGCAGAAGAATGTTAGTTAACGGTAACAAAACCAAATGGGATAACCAATCTAATCCATCAAACAACTATGCGGATTTTTGGAATTATATGGAGTTGATATT
>JALZVB010000024.1 GCA_023300835.1 Saprospiraceae bacterium
AAGAGCCAGTATCGGTAATCCATGGATATTCAGAGAGATAAAAGCTTATTTTAAAGATGGAACAATCCTCGATCCTCCTACAGTATCAGAACGTGTCGGTGCAGCTAAGGAACATCTAGAAAGATCTATAGAGTGGAAAGGTGAGCGACTAGGCATGATAGAAATGCGTCGTCATTATACCAATTACCTCAGAGGATTACCTCATGTCAAACCCTATAGAATGAAACTCGTTACTGAGAATGATCCCGCTATATTGTTTGAAATATTGAGTGAAGTAGAGGAACACTATTCTAATCAAGCAAATCCAGTATTATAACAATGTCTTTTCAATTTTCACCACAAGAAAAAGCACTTGCTCTGAGAATAGGAGAGGCTGCAGATAATCTTAATCTAGAAGCTTATATCGTAGGCGGTTATGTGAGAGACAGAATTCTAGGTAGACCTTGCCAAGATATTGACATCGTATGTGTAGGTGATGGTGTGGCTTTAGCTCAAGAAGTCGGTCGAGTACTTAATATCAAAAGTGAAATAGTTATCTTCAAGAGATTCGGAACGGCTATGCTGCGGTTTGGAGATCTAGAACTGGAGTTTGTAGGGGCAAGGAAAGAATCTTATTCTCGTGATTCACGTAAACCAGATGTAACACCAGGTAGTCTAGAAGATGATCAGAATAGGAGAGACTTTACGATTAATGCCATGGCTGTTTGCATTAATAAAAACAGATTTGGTGAGTTACTAGATCCATTTGGAGGGATAGCACATCTAGAGGAAAAGCTCATCAGAACGCCGCTGGAACCGGACAAGACTTTTTCTGATGATCCGTTGCGTATGATGCGGGCTGTCAGATTTGCAGCACAGTTGAAGTACACCATTAGTCCTGAAACTTTTGATAGTATAAAGAGAAATAGGGAACGGTTAAGAATAATCTCAATGGAGAGAATTATGACGGAATTGAATAAAATAATTCTGTCAGATAAACCTTCTGTCGGTTTGAATTTATTATCTGAAAGTGGTTTGCTAGGAATCTTCTTTCCTGAGTTCGAAAACCTGAGAGGTGTTGAAGTTATCAATGGACAAGGACATAAAGACAATTACTATCATACACTTAAGGTACTGGATAACCTCAGTACTGAGACTAATGATCTATGGTTGAGATGGGCAGCTATTCTTCATGATATTGCTAAGCCACCTACTAAGAGATACGTTGATGGGTTAGGTTGGACTTTTCATGGTCACGAGGTCGTCGGCGCCAGATGGGTGCCACGTATATTCAAGCGGTTCAAGTTGCCACTTGATAATAAGATGAAGTATGTACAGAAACTTGTAAGACTTCACTTGAGACCCATAAGTCTTACTAATGATGCCATAACCGACTCAGCAATGCGACGTCTACTCTTTGATGCAGGGGATGATATAGATGATCTGATGATGCTATGTAAAGCAGACATTACATCTAAGAATGAACTAAAAGTAAAGCGTATAAAAAGTAATTACGAGAAAGTCAAAATCCAGTTGTCAGCAGTAGAAGAGAAAGACAAAATCAGAAACTGGCAGCCTCCTATCTCTGGAGAAGACATTATGAAAACTTTCAGTATATCTCCAAGTAAGCAAGTAGGTGTATTAAAGGATCTTATACGCGAAGCTATACTCGATGGCATAATACCCAACGATTATAATTCTGCTTACGCTTACATGTTGCAAGAAGGCAAGGCGCTTGGATTAACTGTCGCCGTAATAAACTAGAACTCTACTTTCAGCCTTGCTCTTAATCCTAATCCATCGACTCCCCATAATCGTTCAATATTTGGTTGATCTAGATAGTTGGCTCTTTTGACAAGATCTACTCTCAGAAACTTAAATATGTTATAGATTCCTAGACCATATTCAATAAAAGGTTTGTCGCCTTGTAACGCGTAAGTAAAAGGGTCCCCGTCTTGATTAATATTGTATTGTACAAGCTCAGGATTGAGGTTAGGGTCATGCTTATCTTGAAGTGAACCCCAGACAACCTTAGCATGGATTATTTCTTTCAAATTAAGTTTTCTGATAAGAGGTAATCTATTGATCAAGTATCCGTCAAAGAAATGCTGTATACTGAAACGTACATACTGATCACTAGCAAACTCTAGAAAGTTCATGGTGTTGAACGAGTTAGGTTGAAAAGAGTACGATTGATTAGCCGTCGGGATATTTAATAACAAATAGGGTAGGTCTGATCCAGCCCATACTTTACCCACTTCGATTTCTGTCAGTGCTCTACCAGCTATACTTACTGGAATTCTTTTCTTGGCAATAAGCGCAAGCTTGTGATAACTATAATCACCACCCACTCCATTTATTGCACCTTTATAACTCAACTGATAACGAGCAACGTTGTTTTCTATAGGCACTCTTCTTTTGCGGCCTTGTAGAAATTCTGCATTAGGCGCATATTGGAATGCGATGTTGAGCTCAGTTGTAGTTATGTCTTCTAGCTGAATAGCTTCCCCATTTCTGGTTGTGTTAAATTCCATAGAACCATATGGCCTTCTTTCTATGTTTTCAATACCTGCTTTGAGAAAACCTATATTTTTATCTACAAAATACTCAAGGGTATACTTGTCCATAAAAAACATCTGATCTGCTACACCTCTTCTGAATGATGTTAGAAAATTATTGGCTTCTATAAATTCAAGTAATAGACCTGGAAATATAACATCATGGGTATATGACGCTTCCAGATAGTTTTTCGGATTTTTTCTCCAATCATCTGTAAACGAGTATTTAAATGTCCCTTGATACTTAAAGGTTTTGTCTCTGAATCCATAGGCACCATATGCAGAAGCAGCCCATTTTTTACTGTTCTTATGAGATGTTTCTCCTCCGAATCTTGCCCTCCAACCTTCAACACTGTTTTTACTTAGAAAAGAGCCAATGTCACCAATATCAACTCTACCTGCAGGTATGTAACCCGTGGTTACTATTCTAGTGGCTAACACAAATCTTTTATAGGCAGGAATTTCAACAAGCGTATCTATCATATTATAGATGCCAATCTCCTTTTCAGTTAACATGGATATCCTGTTATCATCCCAGTAGTTGTTATCTTTTTCATAGGCATCTGTAGCAGTAACGACGTCTACGCTGCCTCCTAAAACGGATAAATCTTCAGGTGGGGAAAAGTCGAAATTGTCATAAGTATTTACGATGTTAGCATACATTCCTATTCCACCTTCCGATAGAGATAAATCAAGTGTAGTTTCATTTTTCTCTAGATAATAAATGCTGTCTTTTTCTCCGAACTCCTGAACGATATTGATATCCCTTACAAAATTCATAGAAATGTCCTTAGTTATTCCTAGTACAGCTTTGAGTAGGGTATATCTATTATCATTAGATATATATAAATCACCAGTAAAACCAATGAACGTTTTATTTCGGGGAATAAAGGCCATATGAATCGCCTCTTTGTTATTTACCTGGACAGTATCTAGGATATAGTATCTATAATAATTGACTCCCCATGGTGCCATAGGACTTAGAAAGTCATTATCTAATAATCTAATACTGTT
>JALZVB010000025.1 GCA_023300835.1 Saprospiraceae bacterium
GTAATTTCTTGTCCCTCTGCGCCTCCACGTTGACGTATTACATTGTAGAATGGGTTCTTGTTAAAGTATGCATTATATAGTCCTACCTGGAATTCAACGTTACCCAGTCGTTTATAGTTTTTAGAGAATTTGTAGTAAATATCTAAATGATGAAAGGAACTTAATGTTCTATTATTTCTTTTAGCAGGAGTCGCTATAATTTCATCTTGTATTTCTATAAAATCATTAAGGGTCCATCGTTTACCATTAGAGAAGACCCAACTTAATCCTAGTGAAGAAGTTGCAGAAATTTCATGATTTAGCGAAAAGCTGATGTTATGAGGACGATCATATGTGAAAGGGAAAGAATTGTTATCATCGATACTCTTAAATTGCCTAAATGACCTAGAATAGGTATATCCAATATTATAGGTAAACTTGCCAATTTCTTGCTCTAGATATAGTTCTAAACCATATGCAATTCCCTTTCCTATGGTAGCACGTTCCTCCCACGATAATCGTGCAGATGTAATTTGAAAAGCAATTTGATCCTGAACTATTCCATAAAACAAATCACTCTCATTGGTATATTCAATGACATTCTTAAATGTTCTATAGTATACACCTAGACCATATTTTAACTTTCCACTCTCATACCCATAATCGATACTGACTAAATGAGATTCCTTAGGAGGTATCAACCTTGTACTAGGAACCCATAAGTCACTTGGTAATCCAGGTCCAGGGTTTACCAATAAGTGCATATATTGGCTCATATGAGAATAGTTTAAACTCAAGGAGCTATTCCCAGAAACGTAAGCTACATTTACTCTCGGTGATAAGTAATTGTAACTGGTATCTAGTCCTAGGAACGTTGTATACCTTACTCCAACTGTTGTCGACCATCTACTGTTAATGTGGTAGTTGGCCTCTATGAATGTATACAACTCATCACTTATGAATAGAGAATCATTCTCCGACTCTGTAGGAATTGCAGTATCCAAAAAATTGTCACTTTTAATCAAAGATGGTTTGCTTAGATGCCTTAACGTACCTGCACCGATATTTAGGGTGGTTTTTGCATTAATATAGTAGTCCAGAGATGTTTTTAATGATAGGTCTCTTTGATTAGAATTAGTTAGTATATCCTGAGCTGTTGTATCAATTAAGGAGCTTAGGTTATTGGATCCTCTTGAGGACACATAAAACTCTGTGAATCCAAGTTGAGTCTTAAGAAAAAATTCATCTGTTAATGCGGCATTCCAATTTAATGAAATCAGTTGATTACTCCATCTCACTCTATTGGATTCTTTAAATTCTCCAATAGCAGTGAATCCTGATTTATTAAGTCTAATAAGATCACTACCTGAATATGCACTTATGCTAAGACGATTAGAAGGATTAATCCAATGTGACAATTTAAAATACATATCGTTGTACTTTAATTCAGAATCTTCGATTGATATTGTCTGTAATATAGGTTTAGTGTAAAGGTTGAGAAAACTAGTTCTTCCACTAAAAAAGAGAGAAGTGTTTTTGTTCAAAGGGCCTTCTATACTTGCTTGTAGACTTTCTAAACTTAAATTTAAAACTCTTTTAAATTCTGTTCTATTGCCATCCTTTAGTCTTACGTCTAGAACAGAAGAGAGTTTGCCACCATATCGCGCAGGAATACCTGATTTGTAAAAATTAACATCCTTAATAGCATCTGAGATAAAAACAGAAGCCATCCCACCGAGATGATTTATCTCATATATAGGTAATCCGTCTATAAGAATAAGATTGTTATCTGGTCCTCCTCCTCTTACCAAAAAACCATTCTCAAGTTCAGCTCCTACGGCTATTCCAGGTAATTTTTTCAAGTGTCCTAGTAAATCACCTTTACCGCCTATATCAAATGATCCAATCTCAGCTTGCTTTATATTTATGGGATTGTTTTTAGAAAGATGGGGTGCACTACTGTCTTCTAGTATGACCATCGGGAGCACATCTTGATTTAACTTAATCACGATAGACTCACTTCTTTGTTTTTTAAGGTTTATTCTAATGACATTGTAACCGAGATACTGACATGACAGCTGCTCAATATTCATCGATGTTTTTAAGCTAAAGAAACCTTCTGAATTTGTATAGGTACCTTCATAGTTGTCGGTGTATATTGCTGCGCCAGGAAGGCTTTCTTGTGTGGCTGCATCAACGACAACTCCTGTAACCATTCTTTCTAGAACAGGTGTCAAGAAAATTTTTGAAAGCTTTTCGTCGTGTAAGAAGTCAAAAAGGTAATCTAATGAAAACTGGTCTAGCCATTCAACTAATGGTAATGATTGGGTATCAATGTAAAATGTTGTTCGTGGATCAATTTGAGCGCTATTGTATGAGAAAACTTGCTCAGTTTGATTTTCAACAATCTCTATAAACTCAATTAAATCTAGTTCAGAGTTATCTATAAAAATACTATCAGTTAGTGATTGGCTTAAAAGATAATTACAGCATAAAGCAATACATATAAAACCATGTATTGCTTTACTTATCATTTTTGTGTGAGTTAACTTATGTGAAAGGCTTGTGTATTAGTTACACTTTACATTATTAATAACTACTTTATTCTCATTAATTGTGTAATCTAATTGGAAATGCTTTTCCAATTCTTTGAAAACTTCAACGA
>JALZVB010000026.1 GCA_023300835.1 Saprospiraceae bacterium
CCATTCTATTGTTGAATCTGCCATCCCATGCAGCCTGATCATTATCACTCATGACATTAGATACACTGAAAACTTTATTTCCCCATCTATCATAAATACGAAGTGATTCTAAAAATACGGGAGGTACAGCATATATTTTAAAAGTTTCGTTAACCCCATCTCCTCCAGGGAAAAAGATATTAGGTATATAGATACGATCATTATTTCCGCAAGCTGGATTAGGTTCACCTGAGCAAGGGATACAGATTTCTCCTGTACAAGAATCTATACTTTCTGTATCATCTATTGTACAGTCGTTGTTGTCATCACAAGCAATAGTTTCTAGTAGGTTACAATCTGTTGAAGTACCTGAGCAAGGTATACATAAACTATTGTCAGCCGTTAAGTATACTTCTATATCGTCAATAGTACAGCTGTTATTATCATTACAAGGTTGTGTATATTGACAATCAATCATGTTGTCATTACAGGTAAGGGGAATGCCTGCACAAATTTCACAGATAGATCCATCTATATCAGAAATAGCTTCTTGATCAGCAGTTGTACATGGGTTGCCGTCATCACAAGATTGGAAAGTAATATCATCAGCACCACAGTTGTCATCATTAGGTATTCCTGAACAAGGTATGCAGATAGAGCCGTCACAATCTAGCGTTACTAGAAGATCATTTTCTGTATTAGGATTTCCATCATCACAAGGTGAGGTTGTCGTTAAACCATTGGAACAATCTATAATGTCACCAGTACAAGGAATACATATTCTTTCTTCTGGTGATATAGACACATCAGTTGAGACGAGTTGTATTTCAATATCATTTGTAGTACAAGGATTATTATCGTCACATAACATCGCAACTTGACAGATGTTATCTGTTCCACAAGGCGCAGCGATTCCAGTACATGGCCCGCATAAAGTGCCATCACTGTCTAATATTTCTTGCATGTCATTTATTGTGCAAGGGTTGTTATCATCACAACTCATTAGAGATGTTGTACCCGTATTACATTCTACAGATATACCTAAGCAAGGGACACATACACTACCGTTACAATCTAGAATAGTCATTACATCATCTGCGGTGTCAGGGTTATTGTCATCACAGGAGACAATAGTTGTTGCGCCTTGATTACATGTTTCTATAATACCTAGGCAAGGGATACAAACACTGTTGTCACAATCTAATCTTGTTTCAACATCATTAATCGTACATGGATCACTGTCGTCACAACTTAGTATGGAGGTCATACCATTATTACAATCCATGACTTCGCCTTGACATGGCATACAGATGCTACCATCAGCGGCTAATTGGGTTTCAGTGTCGTTTTGTGTACAAGGATTATTGTCATCACAAGGCATTGTTGTTTCACATGTGCTATCTGTTCCGCAGGGAGCAATTATACCTTGACAAGGGCTACATTCTGTCCCATCGCTATCAAGTATCTCTTGTGTATCATTTATCGTGCAGGGGTCATTGTCATCACAATTTACAATAGAAGTATTACCAGTACCACAGTCTACAGATATCCCTGCACATGGAATACAGACGGAATTATCACAGACTAAAATCGTTGAGACATCATTAATAGTATTAGGGTCTCCATCATCACATGAGATAGTAGAAATGGCGCCATTGCTGCAAGTGACCGGAGTTCCCATACATGGAATACAGATACTTCCGTCACAATCTAATTGGGTTTGCGTATCATTGATAGTACAGCTGTTATTGTCGTCACAACTCACTATTGACGTACTACTATTATTACAATTTGTGGTTTCGCCTAAGCAAGGAATACAGATGCTTCCATCTGATAATAGTTGGGTTTCTTCGTCATTAAACGTACAGGGATTGTTGTCGTCGCAAGGTATTATTGACTCACAAGAATCGTCTGTTCCACAAGGGGCAGGTGTGCCTTGACAAGGCCCACACTCTGTACCATCGCTATCGAGTATTTCTTGGGTATCATTTAGTGTACATGGGTTGTTATCGTTACAAGTAATGAATGAGGTCGTACCTGTATTGCAGTCAGCTGATATCCCTGCACATGGAATACAGATGCTATTGTCACAATCCAATACGGTAGATACATCATCAACTGTATTGGGGTTCCCATCATCACAGCCGATGATAGAGGTAGTACCATTATTGCAATTAATAATTGTTCCTGCACATGGAACACAGATATCATTATTACAGACTAGTCTTGTTTCTCTATCATTGATAGTGCATGGATTACCATCATCACAGTTTATAATTGAAGTTGCGCCATTGCTGCAATCTATAAGTTGACCTTGGCAAGGTAAACAGATAGTGCCATCTATAGATAACTGAATTTCAGTGTCGTTCTGTGTACAAGGATTATTGTCATTGCAAGGGATGGTTAGTTCACACGAGGGATTAGTTCCGCAAGGGGCAATAACCCCTTGACAAGGTCCACATTCTGTTCCATCGCTATCGAGTATTTCTTGCGTATCGTTTATGGTACAAGGATCATTATCATCACAGGGTAAGTTAGAAGTTGATCCTGAACCACAGTCTACTGGTGTGCCAGCACAAGGAACACAAATACTGTTATCACAATCTAAAACTGTGCTTGTGTCATCTATAGTATTAGGATTGTTGTCATCGCATGCCAAGTCAGTTGTAGATCCTGTGTTGCAATTTATTGTGGTACCAATACAAGGAACACAGATAGAATTATCGCAGTCTAATCTGGTTTCACTATCGTTGATTGTACATGTATTTCCATCATCGCAAGTGACGATGCTTGTTGCACCATTATTACAATCAATAGGTTCGCCCGAGCATGGTAGGCAGATACTACCGTCAACAAGTTGTATTTCAATATCATTCTGTGTACAGGGATTATTGTCATCGCATGGAACAGTAAGTTCGCACGAAGCATCTGTTCCACAAGGTGCTGGTGTGCCTTGACACGGTCCACATTCTGTCCCGTCTGAGTCCAATACATTTTGTTCATCATCAACTGTACAAGGGTCATTGTCATCACAATCGATAGCTACAATAAAACCGGTATTACAGTCAGAAGGAATTCCTGCACAGGGCTCGCAGATGCTATTGTCACAGTCCAATATAATTTCTACATCGTCAATTGTACTCGGGTCCCCATCATCACAAATATTGATAGTTGTACTGCCAGAGTCACAATCGATGAGAATCCCTTCGCAAGGCATGCAAATACTATCGTCACAATCTAATCTTGTTTCTACATCGTTGATTGTACAATCGTTACCATCGTCACAACTTAGAATTGTTGTTGTTCCATTGGAACAATCTATAACTATTCCTGCGCATGGTTCACAGATAGAATTATCTGATAATAAAATGGTTTCAGTATCATTTAATGTACATGCGTCGCCATCATCACAAGGGACAATTGATTCGCATGAATTATCTATGCCGCAAGGGGCTTCTATACCAGCACAGGGTATACATATTGTTCCATCGCAATCAAGAATGGTTTCCATATCTCCTATTGTACAGTCGTTGCCGTCATCGCACGATTGTTCAGTTGTAGGGCCGGTAGAACAATCAGAGACAACACCTGTGCAAGGCATACATAGTGTAGCATCTGCCAATAAGAATATTTCGACATCATTGCTTGAGCATGGATTCCCATCATCACAGGGTCTTATTATTTCACAACTGGCATCAGTTCCACACGGGGCTTGAGTTCCCAGACAAGGGACACATATGCTGTTATCACAATCTAATCTCGTTTCTACATCGTTGATCGTACAGATGTCTCCGTCATCGCAACTCACTATACTAGTTGTCCCATTATTACAATCAATATCTGATCCTGTACAAGGTTGGCAAACTGATCCGTCTGATGATAAAATTATTTCAAGGTCATTGATCGTACACGGGTTATTATCATCACAGGGAACTGAGGATTCGCAAGAGTCATCGGTGCCGCAGGGTGCAGGATCACCGGCACAAGGAATACATATTGCGCCATTGCAGTCTAGGACAGTTTCTATATCATTGATAGTACAATCATTGCCATCATCACAAGACTGTGTAGAAGTCGGGCCAGAACTGCAGTCAATAATTGTTCCTGAACAAGGCGTACAGATCGCCCCACTTGATAATAATATGACTTGGGTATCATTGATGGTACAGTCATCGTTATCGTCACAATTTTCTATGCTTTCGCAGGTGTTATCAGTTCCACATGGGGCAGGGTCTCCGCTACAAGGGACGCATATTTCGCCACTACAATCTAGGATTGTTTCTTGATCATTGATCGTACAATCGTTTCCGTCATCACAAGGCTGGATTGTAGTAGGTCCATTACTACAGTCAATAGGTGTTCCTAAACAAGGTTGACAAACATCTCCGTTAGATAGTAAAACGATCTCTGTATCATTGATGGTGCAATCATCATTATCGTCACAGGTTACCGTGTTTTCGCAAGTATTATTTGTTCCACATGGGGCTGGCTCTCCAGTACAGGGGATACATATTTCACCATTACAATCGAGAATAGTTTCTTGATCATTTATAGTACAATCATTGCCATCGTTACAAGATTGAGTTGAAGTCGGCCCCGAGTTACAATCTATAACTGTTCCAACACATGGAATACAAATGTCATTATTACAATCTAAAATAGTTTCTAAATCGTTAATCGTACAATCGTTATTGTCATCACAATTTATTTCTGATGTTGGCCCATCTGTACAATCTATAGGTGTTCCTGCGCAAGCTGTGCAGATGTCTCCGTTACAATCTAAAATAGTCTGTTCATCATTGATGGTACAATCATCATTATCATCACAGGCTACAACAGAAGTTGGTCCATCAGAGCAATCGACAAGCGTTCCTGCACATGCGATGCAAATGTCTCCGTTACAATCTAAAATAGTCTGCTCATCATTGATAGTACAATCATCATTGTCATCACAGGCTACAACAGAAGTTGGTCCATCAGAGCAATCGACAAGAGTTCCAGTACATGCGATGCAAATGTCTCCGT
>JALZVB010000027.1 GCA_023300835.1 Saprospiraceae bacterium
TGGGATAATTTTCAAGGAGTTATTTCTAAAGCAAAAACAGCTTGTGAACTATCAGAACAAAACATTGATGACCATTTTGCCGACGTCGGGAAAATGGTTGCAATTGGTTCTGGAGCAGAAAAGGAAATATCAGATATAATGTTAACAAGATATGCTTGTTACTTAATCGCGCAAAATGGAGATCCCAGAAAAGAAAAAATAGCATTTGCAAAATAGAATTAGTGTGACTAAGCGTCACCATGAAAAACAATTTTGAAAACTTCCAATTATCCTTTACTCTAATGCGATCAAAAACAACATGAGAAAACAAATCCATATATTAAACGGTGACGCTTTAAAAGAGCAATTTCCTAACAGTCTTCCAGGCGAAACAATAATAACTCGAGAATGTCTGGCTGATGGAGATGTGGAAGGAAATAGTCTTGCTGAATTTTTCAACTTAAGAGCGAACTTTATCAGTAACAGCTATGAGGGAACTACTACGGATGACTATTTCAAAATGACGGTTTCTGAATTTCAAAGAATGCATAATATTCCTGAGACCTCAGATGTTAACTTTTGGTTTGAGGACGACTTGTTTTGTCAAGTCAACTTTTGGTTTGTGATTAACCTTGTAAGTAAAGCGCATAGGGGATATCGTTATTTTCTTGTTAGACCTACAACCCATACACAACATGGGTTCGGAGGGTTGGATACAGGAGAATTGGTTTCAATTTATGAAAACAGAACAGAGCTAACTGAGTTCGACGAATTGTCAAGTCTATGGGAGGCTTATCAATCTAATGACATTGAAAAACTAATCAAAGTTTCTAATCTTTTAAAAAACCAATATCCATTCATTTCCAATGCCGTAAAAGCACATGTTGATCGAATTCCTTCAGATGGAAATTTGGGAAGACCTACGGATGTTTTGATTTCTATTATGAAAGAGTTGGGTACGGATGAATTTGGAACCGTATTCAATGCGTTTAATAAAAGGGAAAGTATCTATGGATTCGGTGACCTGCAGGTTAAGAGATTGTGTGATGCGATTGTCAAAAATGGATTGCTGGAATCAAAGTAGGTTCATATTAAAACTACTACTCCATAAACTGTCTAAAGTTCTCTAAAATATCCCTACCCGGTTCATCTGACAGATATAGAAATTCACCGTCCTTTCCTATGATTTCATAGAGAGGAACAGAATATAGTTGATAATCATCCTGAACTTTAGCTTGGGGTATATGGGCATGTGTGCCGGTTGGTTGATGTGCTTTGATCGCAGATTTCCAGTTTTCAGACTTTTCATCAATGGATACATTCAGCATAACAACACCTAATTCTTCAATGTTTTTTCGCATCTCTCTATACTTTTTAAATCCACTGATACAAGGTTTGCACCAGCTTGCCCAAAAACTAAGATAGATGACTTGACCTTTGAAATCACTAAGGTTCTTTTTAGTCCCATCGACCATTGTCATTTCAAAGTCAGGCGCAAATTCTTTAGTAATTTCCTCTTCCACAATAACGTTATCTGGACTCGGTGGATCCTGAGCTAGTAAAATTACAGGTAAAAAGCAAAAGAGCAAAGCCATTAGGCGCAAGAACATAGTAAGTTGTTAAGTGCAATTAAGTAACGCCTCAATGTAATCAATTACCTGTATTCATTCATAGATTCACTTACGTTTAACTACATTTATAACTTAAACCCATAACAAATAAGTGAAAGTCTGTATCGCAGAAAAACCAAGTGTAGCAAAAGAAATTGCCTACGTTATCGGAGCCAAAACCAGAAGGGATGGATACTTCGAAGGCAACGGCTATCAGGTGACTTGGACATTTGGTCATTTCTGTACCTTGTTACCGCCAGAAGATTATAAGCCACAATGGAAACGTTGGGACATAGAGACTTTACCTATGTTGCCTGAGAGATTTGAGACAAAGGTCATGAGTAATTCTGGTGTTAAGAAGCAATTCAAAATCATAAAAGGTCTTTTTAAAAAAGCATCTCTTGTTATTAATTGTGGGGATGCAGGGACAGAAGGAGAGTTGATACAACGATGGGTCATCAAGGAAGCCGGTTATATTGGGCCGACACTGCGGTTATGGATATCCTCTTTGACATCGGCTGCAATAAGTAAAGGGTTCCAAGATTTAAAACCAGCCAGTGATTTTGATAATCTGTTTTATGCAGCGAGTTCTAGAGCTATAGGCGACTGGTTACTTGGTATGAATGCTACGCGTTTGTATACATTAAGATATGGTGGATACAAGCAAGTGCTTTCTGTCGGTAGAGTCCAGACACCTACCTTAGCTATGCTGGTCAGGAGACATCATGAGATTGAGAATTTTGTGCCACAAGCTTACTGGGAATTGCATACGCTTTATCGTGAAGTAAATTTTAAAAACGTAACGGGTAAGTTTGATAATCCTAAGCAAGGAGAAGATCTATTACAACAGATTACTGGTAAGGATTTAGTTGTCACGAAAGTAGAAAAGAAAGATGGCAGAGAGTATGCGCCTAAACTCTATGACCTGACAAGTATCCAAGTACATTGTAATAATAAATATGGTTTCTCTGCAGATCGAACTTTAAAAGTTGTGCAGAAATTATATGAAATGAAAGTCGTATCATATCCGAGAGTAGATACTACTTATCTGCCTGAAGATGTATACCCTAAGGTTCCAAGTATCTTAAAAGGCATGACAAATTATAGCCAATTTACCAATCAGATATTAAAAGGTAAAATCAAAAAGTCTAAAAAAGTATTTGATGATAAGAAGGTAACAGATCACCATGCGATTATTCCTACAGGCGTACAACAGAATCTGAGTGGAGAACAACAACAGGTGTATGATATGATTGTGCGACGTTTTCTAGCAGTGTTTTTGCCAGATTGTAAAGTGGCAAAGACAACTGTCAAAGCAGAAGTGGAGACAGTAGAATTTGTAGCAAAAGGTAAGGAAATTATTGATGAAGGGTGGCGTATATTATATCCTAAGAAAAGCAAATCTGCTAATAAGTCTTCGGAAGGGAAGGACAATGAAGATGACAAAGATGATGATAAAGTTTTACCATCTTTTAAAGTAGGAGAACAAGGCCCTCACCAACCCTTACTGTTAGAGAAGATGACCAAAGCGCCACCTTACTATACAGAAGCATCTTTGCTGCGTGCCATGGAGACAGCAGGCAAGCAAGTAGACGATGATGAGTTACGTGAACTTATGAAAGCCAATGGTATAGGTAGACCTTCTACACGGGCCAATATTATAGAGACCCTATTCAGAAGAAAATATACCTATCGTAGAAAAAAGCAAGTCTTACCTACAGAGATGGGTATTCAATTAATAGACACTATAAAAAACAAACTTCTAACTTCGGCGGAGCTTACTGGTCAATGGGAAAAACGGCTTAAAGAAATAGAACGTGGCACATACAGTCCGAAACCATTTATCGAAGACATGAAAAAAATGGTTAACGACTTAGTGGCAGAAGTAAAACTAGAAAAGGATGTCAAGCGATTTGTATCCACCAATAATTCTTATTCCAAATCGACTTGGAAGAAAAAAGCTTCCGCAAAAGGAAAAAAGATTACACCTCGCAAAAGTACTAGAACTTCAACAACTAAAAATTCTGTAGTAAAGACCTCAATGCAATGTCCTAAGTGCACAAAAGGAACAATCATAAAAGGGAATTCTCGGTATGGATGTACGCAATATAATAGTGGTTGTGACTTTGGTGTTCCATTTGTTTTTATGGGCAAAAAAATCAGTGACAATCAAATCAAGAGGCTCGTAGAAAAAGGAGCAACCGTAAAACTCAAGGGATTCCTGACAATTAATGGGAAAGTAGATGGGCAGATAGTTATAGGTAACAACAAACAGCCCACGTTCAATCAATCTGACAATAAAGCCACTAACACTAATTCTCCTAACTCTACTACCTCCGATAGGCCAACTTGTCCCAAATGCAAAAAAGGAAAGTTGATCAAGGGAAAAACCGCTTATGGATGTTCATTATGGAATTCAGGTTGTGATCTGAGGTATCCTTTTGCAGGTATCGTAAAAAAAGCAGCAGGTAGGAAACTGACAAAGGCCTTGGTGTTAGAAATTATTAGTAACTCATTTTAGATTGAATAATTAGTATTATAATAATCCACAGTGTTTACTTTTTAGTAACTTTAAAAACAAACAATAGGAGGTGTCATTATTTTCTCTAATCAAGGTTGCAGTAGATTCTGTCTTATCGGTGCTCTATCCAGAAGTCTGTATTTCTTGTGGTAATCATCCACCTATACGTAAAGATATTTTCTGTCTAGACTGTAAAAGTGAAATGCTTATCACTGACCATTTTGACGTTAAAAAAAATGAGTTTGTCAGGAAAATGGAAGCACGGGTTGACTTGCTACATGCCGCTGCTTTATTCCCATTTATAACCAGTGGTCATGCACAGAAAGCGATTCATGCGCTTAAGTTTCTCAATAGACCAGAGGTAGGTATTATTCTAGGTCGACAGTTTGGAGAGATGATGAATGCGTCACCTCATTTTATAAAGCCAGACCTTATTATACCTATTCCCTTACATTATAAGCGACAGCAGAAAAGAGGTTATAACCAGAGTCTCATGTTTGCCCAAGGCATCTCGGAATCTATAGGTGTTTCTCCAAGTTCTAAATATCTCATAAAGTCACAATCCATTATTTCTCAGACTACAAAAGGACGAGAAGACAGGTTTGAAAATGTTCTCAATAGCTTTCAACTAAAAAGTTTCAAAAATTTAAAAGGTGAAAATATTCTAATCGTAGATGATGTTATGACAACAGGTGCCACATTAGAAGCGGCTTGTGTCAAAGTATCACAGATACCCGAAGTAAAAATTCAATTAGCCACAATAGTAATCGCCAATGACTAACCTTATCGATCTTATAAAAGCAGAATTCAATCGTAGAATGCTTGTAGAAAGTTATGAACGCATATCAACGTGCCTACAAGAACTGACACCAGAACAGATCTGGCATAAAGAGAATGAAAACACTAATTCTGTAGGTAACCTTATTTTACATTTACAAGGGAATATCACACAATATATATGGTCTGGCATAGGTGGTAATCCCGATCTAAGAGAACGTGACAAAGAATTCTTATCAGGCTATACTTATAAGAAAGAACGATTACTAGAAGACCTTCTTGTCGTTGTCACTAAAGCCAATGATGTCGTACAACAACTTGAAGAGTCAGACCTCACAAAAGACGTAAAGGTCCAAGGTTTCGATGAAACTGTTATAAGTATTCTGATACATGTCATGGAGCATATGAGCTACCATGTCGGGCAGATCACTTATTATACTAAATACATAAATGATGTAGACACAAGTTATTATGGGGGTTTGGACCTAAATGCGACATAGATATATCGACACTATATCTACCCAACTAAAAACTTTCCTTTCTCATATATCAACTTGCCATCAGCCCAGATTTCTCCACTCTGAGTCATATCCGTTATCATGTCCCAATGGATAGCTGATTGATTTAAGCCGCCTGTCTGCTTATAGGATTGACCTACAGCCATATGAATGGTGCCGCCTATTTTCTCGTCAAATAATATATTTCTTGTAGCTTGCTGGATCTGATAATTGGTTCCAATGGCTACTTCTCCAAAGAATTTTGCGCCAGGAATATCGAAGACAGCATCTAGGACATCTTTCCCTTGATCGGCATCCCATTTGACAACCTCTCCATTTTCTACCCACAGCGTTATACCACTGACATCTTTACCTCTATAGACGGATGGGAACGTAAAGTGTACTTTACCATTAACAGAATTTTCAACAGGGCCAGAAAAAACTTCACCTGATGGCATATTGGTTTGACCATCAGAATTGATCCATGTCCTATCCGCTACACTGAAAGTAATATCTGTATGATCAGCAAGGTATCGGACCTCAGAAACTTGATCAAGATATTCTTTGATTCCCTGCTGATGTGCTCTTACTTTGAGCCATTCTCCAGCAGGGTCATCACTATATAAGTGACAAGCATTGAATACAAATTTCTCATATTCCTCAAGGGACATATTAGCCGCCTGTGCAGAAGCTTGCGTAGGGAATTGACATAGACTTCTTTTCAATGCATTAGGCGCAGACCGATCTGCTGTTCTTTCGAAATAGAGTTTATTGATAGGAGACATTGCGGCTGATCGCAACTTATGTTTTTGAGGATCTACTTTGGGGCTTTCGTTGAGATTATATGGTGCTCGTATATTTAGATAAGCATCAAATTCTTCCATCGCTGTTTTCATAAGAGTCCCTGGCTGCGAGAGTAGATAGTCAGACGCATTTTCCATAAATATCTTATGCTGCTCTCTGAATGAAAAGTTCACCTCCACCTGTGCGCCAGCCTGAGTAGCCACTCTATATATTTCTCTCACTAGAGGTTCCGCTAATAGCGTTGTAGAGATATATAAGCGTTCCTTTTCTTGTAGCTCTACGCAATAGTGAACCAATAACTCCGCATATTTCCTTAGTATATTCATAATTTCTATCTTTTGAATCTATTGTTGTAGAGACATACAATTTGTTATGCTGTCCATAACCAATTTATTATTATTGAATTAGTACCATTGCTATTAATGCGCCTCTAACCAATTCTTACCAATACCTGCTTCTACAACAATAGGAACATTTATCCCAGGTAGAGCCGTCATCATTTTGCTTTCAATCATGGCTTTCATTTCTTCCAATTCAGGCTTGTATATATCGAAGACCAATTCATCATGCACTTGCATAATCATTTTTGATTTAAGTGTAGAGCTTTTTAGTGTCTGGTGAATATCTATCATTGCTAGTTTAATCATATCCGCTGCGGAGCCTTGTATAGGTGTATTGATAGCCATACGTTCCGCATTACTACGAGACAAACTGTTTCTAGAATTGATGTTTCTCAGGAGTCTCTTTCTTCCTGCAAGTGTCTTGACGTAGCCATTTTCTTTGGCAAATTCTACTGTGTCGTGCATATAAGCAACAAGTCCCGTGAACCTCGTATAGTAGGTGTCTATAAGTTCCTTGGCTTCTTTTCTCGGTATGTCGAGCTGTCTAGATAGGTTTGTGGCTCCTGCTCCATATATGATAGAGAAGTTAACCGTCTTTGCATTTCGTCTTTGGTCTGGTGTTACTTTATCATAATCGACATCATAAACTGTAGCGGCTGTAGCGGTATGAAAATCTCTGCCTTCGTTGAAGGCATCCAACATGATTTTATCTTTTGAAATTTCTGCAATCAACCTCAACTCTATCTGAGAATAATCCGCAGCCAGAAGTATGTGATCTTCATCTCTTGGGATAAATGCTTTTCTGATCTCTCTACCCGCTTCATGTTTGATCGGAATATTCTGGAGGTTGGGTTTGTCGGAACTTAGTCTACCTGTCGCAGCTCTTGCTTGGTTAAAATTACTATGAATTCTTCCAGACTTAGGATTGATAAGTAACGGCAAAGTATCTACATAAGTAGATTTCAACTTACTATATTTCCTATAGGTAAGTATCTTTCTGACGATCTCGTGATCTACAGCAAGTTCATTCAATTTGGTAACATCAGTGGAGTACTGAGCGGTTTTGGCTTTTCTCCACCTGTAAGGAATTTTAAGTTTATCAAATAAGATTTCACCCACCTGCTTAGGACTACCTATATTGAAATTCCCATCTGCCAATTCGAATACTGCTTTCTCTTCAGTAGTGATCATTTTCTGTAAGACACCTGAGTAATTTCTGAGGAAGTCACCGTCTATTCTGACACCATTATATTCTATCTCTGCAAGGACATCTATGAGGGGCTCTTCTACTTTATAATATAGATCTGTAAGTTCCTCTTTATCTAGGTGTTCTGCAAGTTTTGATTTTACTTGTAAGGTTATATCTGCATCTTCGCCAGCGTATTCTTTTGCCTTTTCTATAGGCACATCACGCATCGTCAATAAGCTATTTTTACCTTTACCGATAAGGTCCTCTATTGGGACCATTTGATAATTAAGTTCGGCACCAGAAATGAAATCTAGTTTGTGTCTGAGGTCTGGTTGAAGAAGATAATGGGCAATCATTGTATCAAAATATTGGCCCTTCAATTCAACGTCATTCCACTTCATCATCAAGATATCATACTTGATATTTTGACCGATCTTAATGATATCAGGATTCTCTAGAATAGGTTTAAATATAGCAACACGTTTCTTCGCTTCCTCTTTATCTTCAGGAACAGGAACATAATAAGCTTCATGTGCTTTTATGGCGAAAGCCATACCTACAAGTTCTGCTATATTGGCATCAATATTAGTTGTTTCTGTATCAAAAGAAATGATTTTCTCTCCTGCTAGTACCTTAGCTAGCGATAACATTTCTTCTTCTGTATCTACCAGTTTATAATCGTGGTCAACGTTATTGATGTTATGGTCTGAAACTTTGTATTCTGGCTTGGCAGGAACCGGAGTCGTTGTTTTGGGCGATGGTGTTGCTCCGCCAAATAGATCCCCTTGTACATTTTTCCCTGGTGCCGATTGTGCTTCAAGAGATGTGCCCAATATTTTATCAGCGATAGACCTGAACTCTAGGTCCTTGAATATAGTGGCTAATTTCTCATCGTCTTTGCCTTCTAGAAGGTAAGCTGACGCATCAAATGTAATAGGAACATCTAATGCTATCGTAGCAAGGCGCTTAGATAACAGGCCTTGCTCAGCAAAACTTATAACGTTTTCCTTTTGTTTGCCTTTCAGGTTTTCTACATTTTCTATCAAGCCTTCTACAGAGTCATACAGTTTGAGCAGTTTGACAGCTGTCTTTTTTCCTATACCTGGAATGCCTGGAATATTATCGACACTATCGCCTTGTAGACCCAGGATATCGATGACTTGTTCTACTTTGGCAATTTCCCATTTCTCTAGTACTTCTGGGACTCCGAGTATTTCTATGCCATTGCCTTGTCGAGAAGGTTTGTACATGAATATATTATCAGAAACCAATTGCGCATAATCCTTATCTGGCGTTACCATAAAGACTTGAAACCCTTCTTTTTCGGCTTGCTTGGCTATTGTTCCTATGGTATCATCCGCTTCATAGTTATCTACACAGATAATAGGAATATTAAATGCATCGACGATAGACCTAATATATGGAAACGCTGTAGTTATATCCTCTGGTGTTGCATCACGATTAGCTTTATAGGGCTCATAGTCGTCATGTCTGAAGGTTTTCCCCTTTGGATCAAAGGCGACAGCCAGATGGGTTGGTTTCTCACGACGCAGGATATCCCAAAGGAATCTAACAAATCCACTTATAGCAGAAGTGTTTATCCCATTAGAATTAATAAGGGGCCTATTGATAAAAGCATAATGTGCTCTATATACAAGGGCATGTCCATCTAAAAGGTATAATTTCTTCTCCATTTCATTATTATTGAGATGGTGAAGATAAGGGAATCATCTTAAGACAGAAATGTAAGTTGAGGAGTTGATTAGACAATTTCAGCCTAAACTATAAAAAATTAGAATAGCTTTTCTCCAAAGCGCCTATATACTCATAGGCACCTCCATCAATAACAATTCTGCATCTTGAGAAATAGCGTTGATGTTTAAGTAATCCGTATCCCAAATGCCTAAACCGTCTCTGTGGTTAAGTGTAATATCGTTTATTGTAATGTCTCCACTTATTACAAAAGCATATACGCCGTTTTTCTTATCCTTGAGTTTGTATTCTGTCGTGATATTGTTATCAAATTTACCCAAGTGGAACCATGCGTTCTGATGTACCCATACCCCAGCATCATCGGTATGAGGCGATAATATTTGTTGGAATTTATTCTTTCTATCAGCTGGATCAAGAGTGATCTGATCGTAGCGTGGTGTTACACTTTTCTTATTAGGGAAGACCCAGATTTGTAAGAACTTTACTTTTTTGTCAGCGTTTTTGTTGTATTCACTGTGTTGTATACCCGTTCCTGCACTCATCACTTGGATATCTCCTTTTTTGATAACCGTCGTATTTCCCATACTGTCCTGATGCTCCAGATCACCATCAAGTGGAATACTGATAATCTCCATATTATCATGTGGATGTTTTCCAAACCCTCTTCCAGAATCAACCACATCATCATTCAATACCCGCAGAACACCGAAGTGCATACGTTCTGGATTATGATAATTTGCAAAACTAAAGGTATGATGAGATAGCAACCATCCATGATCCGCTTTGCCTCTAGTAGCCGCTTTGTGTAAAACAGTAGATGCCATAATAGTTGATTCAGTATTAGGAATATGATTAAAACCTACGACATCAAGTGGTTTGAGTTCGTCTATATCGTTTTTGACTACATTGGCAATCGCATTAGGTGAAGCAAATACTGCTGAGCCTAATATTCCGTTTTTGATAAATTCTTTTCTGTCCATGAGTAGGTTGTTATTAGCTACAAAGTAAAGGTTTATAACAACTATATGCAGGAGTTGGTTCGACTGAATTGATTGAATTAATAGTACATCTATTTTACTGTGCTTTATGATGAAAGTAGAGTAGAATGGATTTAAACGAGGCGTGATGTAGAAATTTAACCATAACTAAGCGACTGAAAAACAAGGACTTATTAATTTATTCTATTCGCTGTCATCATAATCAGCGTTGATAGGAAAGTCAATTGGAACCTACCTGGCGATAGATGAGGATTTTTTAAACTATATTTATAGGCTACATCGCAATCTAATATACAGGAAACCTATAAACGTAATCGTCTAGTTGTTTCTATATTTGTCAACAGATTCTACCTTTTTCTGTAATGTAAATAAGCAACAACATCCTAGATGATTAGTTACCATAACACCACTTTGACCATAATCGTACCCATGTACAATGAGGAAGCGACAATAGTTAATGTATTAGATAAGGTAGAAGCGGTGAATCTAATATCAGAAATAAAAAAAGAAATCGTTGTCGTCAACGATTGCTCAAGTGATCGATCAGCAGCTATTGTGGCGGCGTATATCAGTCAGAATCAAGGAATGAATCTGAGGCTGATAAGTCATAAAACCAATAAGGGTAAAGGGGCTGCCATACATACAGGCATAAAAGAAGCCACTGGAGATCTGATTATCGTTCAAGATGCAGACCTAGAATATGATCCTAATGAATATAATTTGTTGCTGAAACCTATAGTTGATGGGTTTGCGGATGTTGTATACGGTTCTCGATTTATGGGAGGAAAACCACATCGGATTCTGTTCTTTTGGCATTCTATAGGGAATAAGTTTTTGACATTTTTCAGTAACATGGTATCCAATCTGAATCTGACAGATATGGAAACTTGCTATAAATTATTCGATGCGCAGATGCTCAAGTCACTGTCGCTGCATGAGAAACGCTTTGGTTTTGAGCCAGAAGTAACAATTAAGTTAGCTTCTATCCCCAAAATCAGAATATACGAAGTCGGAATTTCTTACTACGGTAGAACTTATGAGGAAGGTAAAAAGATAAGTGCCAAAGATGGTTTCAGAGCCATATACTGTATCATAAAATATGGCCTGTTGTCAAAGTTAAATCCTTCTAAAAGGGTATAGTATCCAGTAGGCATAATCTAAAAATATGTGTTTTAATTTATTTTATAATGGAAATTTCTAATAATGTTCGGCGTAGTCTGAAGTTTAGCTTTTGTGTTAAGCTGACTACGTCGTAATCAAAAGGAAAAATTCCGTTTTCCGTATCAAATCCTAAATTATTATTCCATGTTCCAACCTACATCGGTGTTTGTTTGTCAAGACAGAATCTTGACCTTTTAGTGCGACGGAGGCGGCTAGTCCCTCTTATCTTACACTACAGCCTACGCCAAACAAGACTAAAACTTAAGCATTTCGTTTTTAATTTGAATGAAATTTAAATTCTCTATTAAGTCTGGGTAAGACAATTCAACTTCACTAATTGCTTTTCTTGAAACATTTGATATTTCTTTCAAACATTCTTTAATATCAAGTACATAATACTTTCCGAACACTTCTATTTTAACCTTCCCGATACCGCAAGGAAAAAACTCAATTCCATAACTTTGTTCAACACTAAATATGACTTCTGATTTGGAATTCCCACTTTTTATTTTTTGCAATGCTCCTAAGAAATTATATAAAAAAGCCAAAATTCCCCA
>JALZVB010000028.1 GCA_023300835.1 Saprospiraceae bacterium
TCAGATATTAATTGTGGGAACCTTCTACTTCCTTCAGCTTTTACGCCTAACGGAGATCAACTCAATGACCTTTACGGTGTAAGTAATGTTTTCATTGTAGATGAGCTCACTAGGTTTGAAATATTTAATAAATGGGGCATGAAAATATATGAAGGATTCAATAAAGAATCCAAGTGGGATGGCACCTATAAGAACGAAAAAGTACTACCTGGAACTTATGTTTACAAAATAGAATACACCTGTAAAGGCGATATATTTAAAAAAACAGGTAGCTTTAATCTATTAAAATAATCCATGTGGCTCTGAATAGCCTTTATTCTATCACTTTAATCCCTAGATATACAGTAGTAATACTGTTGTCTTCGATGATTATATCTGGCTGTAATTCTGATAAGTCTCCAGTAAAATCAAACACAAATAGTGTAAAACAGGTTGCTAAAGTATCCAACTCAGCAGCCGTAAATAAAACGCCTATTCCTAGTCGTGCAGTTAATGAAAACAAAGATTCCGATACTGTATCTGTTACAGAAGTAATTGATAAACAACAACTTACTGAAGAGTTATCAGCGTCTAATTCCATAGAAAAGACAACAACCCCAGAAGTAAAAGAGAGTACCACCAAAGTAATAAAGAAAGCTAAGCCAAAAAAAGAAACTAGGTTTCCTAAAATAGAATACAAAAAACTGGTTTATGATTTTGGGACAATAGTAGAAGGAGATACAGTAGATTATAAGTTCTATTTTACAAATACAGGAAGAAAAGCGCTAGATATAAAAAGTGCAAAAGTAACTTGTGGATGTACACAACCCAGTTACCCATTTATTCCGATAGAACCAGGAGAAGTAGGCTATATTGGTGTAAGGTATATCAGTGTAGGTAAAGATGGTCCTCAGACACCTGAAATCACAGTACAATCAACAGCCTCTAGTAAACCAGTAGTGTTAAAATTAACAGGGATAGTGGAGGCTAAGAAAGATACGGTCCAGTTGAAAAAAGATACGTTAGAGCTAAAGAAAGATACGCTTTCTGATTAATGTACAAATGCTATAATCTTTACAACTAATTTACCCCCTTCTTCTTTTATACGCCTTCCCGTTTCTAGAAAACTATAAGTATAGCTCAGGCTTTTTCTATAACCAATACACCATTCCGTTCTATTGATCTATAGACAACAGTTCAAGTCGATGTTCTTCCACTAAAAATGAAAGAACTTATATTATTTAATTGTAATCCTATCAGTAATGCTTACCTGAACAAGTTGATTTCACCATTATATGAAATTACCATACCGTCTAGGAACCTTACATTGGCTATCCATACATAAACCCCTTGCTGATACAGTTGCCCATCAGATGCTCTACCGTTCCAACCATCATCTTTACTTGTCGGATGCGCCTTGAAAGCTTCGGGTAGTTCAAAAACTTGATTTCCCCATCTGTCAAAAATTATAAAGTCAATTATAGTTTCTACGCCAGTCCCAGTCATGACCATGAATCTATCGTCTTGGATACTATTAGGGTCAAAGATTGTAGGAAAATAGACTCTTCTTGGGCTAGAGAAATTGATGTTTACTTCATCTCTAGTTGTACAGTCATTGATATCAGTAATAATGACTTGATAGCTCGCATTGTTGGTTACGGCCAATTGAATAGAATCACATAACGTATTGAGGCATTCAAAACTTTCAGCACTGATCCATTCTATATTTGTAATGTCTGCGGAGCTTGTAATATCTGCATGTAATATAGATTGTGCATCTGCAATATCAAGATCAATATCGGGACCTAAATTTGCAGAGAAAAGATCTGCATCTGGCACTTGTAAGTCAATTACAAATGGACAACCATTAATACCATCTGAATCAAATACAGTTAAGGTGTAGTTGCCTGCTGGTGCCATAATACAAGAGTCAATAGGTAAATTATTACCATTGTTAATAGCATAAGTGTAGTTAAAACCTGAACCACCTGTTACCGATAGTGGATCTATCCCTATGCAAGTTTGTCCACCCGCACATACTGGCGGGATAGGTGTTGTTGCTATGGCAAATATAGGACTGGCAGTTTCTATTTCTTGTGAAATCGTCTGTGTACAGCCACATCCGTCAGTTACTGTTACTACGTAATTGCCCGGGTTTATTATATTTTCTAACATTGCGGTAGTATCATTAGCCGTTCCCCAATCATAGCTAAATTGGTCACAGCCTCCATTGGCCTCTACAGTGATACTTGCAGAAACACCTGAGCCATCACAGCCAAAACCCATTACATTACTTACTTCAAGAAATATGGAATCAGACTCGACAACAACTATAGAATCGATAGTCATACATCCTTCCGCATCAGTTACCGTAATAAGGAATTTGCCTGCGCATAGATCTGTTCTGCTTGCATCGCTACTGCCGTCATCCCATTCGTAAGAATATCCGCCATTTCCTCCTAATGAAACCAGGTCTGCAATACCATTGCACATGCCGCTGCAAGCCGCTGGAGAAATCATGCTCATGTCCATTCTTAGTGTATCGGGAGCGGTGATGTCAAAGAACAATGTATCAGAAAAACAAAGGCTATCTTGAACAAAAACAGAATTAGCTCCCGGAGATAGAGCCATGTTCATGGCCATATCATCACCTGGGACTGGGGCATCATTATTCCAATAATATTGAAAATCGGTATTGTTAAGTGGATTATTGATAACCTCTATTGTTGCAGTCCCATTGGTGCCATCATGACAAGTCGCTGCTTGTAAGCTTATTGTATCTATCGCAACAAGTTCAGGATCTTCTAGGATAATTGTTTCGTTGGATTCACAGCCTAAGTCATCGACAACTTTTATGTCATAAGTGCCAGCGGCCAGATTACTGGCAAAACAGTCTGTAATGGTATTGTCGTGTGCCCATTCGCAAGTAAGGTCTGTACCTACTAGTTGTATGATTCCGTCCATGTCACCTGTACAAGTAGGCAGTGTAATCAGGGTATCGTAGCTTACATTGGATTTGGTAACCAGGACAACTGTATCTTCAATAGTACATCTATTGCTAAATATTCTTACTGGATAACTGTCTGCCGCAAGGTTTCTAACAAGTGAGTCTGTATTGATAAAAGGGTTAATAGGGGAAAGCCAAACCCAAGAAATATCAGTACCCACTGTATCAATAACTATAGCAATACTTCCTCTTGTTCCAGAACAATCATTAGGGTTTACGATTTCAAACGAATAGTCTATTGTTACTTTAGAAATTTCAACTTGAGCGGTTTCTGAGCATCCTGAGCCTGAACTTGTTACAACGACATCATATATTCCTCCATTAGGTACATTTATACTTTCTGTTGAACCAACATTAGTACCTAAATTATCTGTCCACTCATAAGTTATATCACTAAGACTAGAAGTAACGCCACTAGAAAGCGTACCCTCTGATAGAGGATCACCACAGTCAAATTCTATTACTACAAACGGTTCTACAATGATAAAATTAGAATCTCTTAGATCAACAGAGTCCATTACTTCACAACCATTATCATCCGTAATGACATATGGATAGACTGCTGCGGGTAAATTATTTATCTGAAAACCTGTAAGGTTCGCATCATCCCAATCGATTGCATATGGACTTATACCGCCAGAAACAGAAATGTCTACTGAGCCATTATCCATACCGCATAAGGCAGCAACATTAGCAGAAGAGTCAATTACGATTGGGGTAAGCGGGGTTTCTGGTACTGTAAAAGTGAATTCGTCTCGGCAAGTCGGATCAGGCGATTGGGTATAGACCCATCTATAATTCCCTGGTTCTAGATCTGATGCACCACCTATCGTACTACCTATCGAAAAGGTGTTGGGTACTGACATGTTGGTATCTTCGTTAAACAACTGAAATTGCCATCTTTCTCCACCGAGTACAGTCAACAAGTGTAAAGCCAATTCTCCTGCACAAGCTGGCAACATAAGGGAGTCAACAACATCAATAGTGTTGACAACAGGTATCTCTAGTGTATCTGTGAAGAAGCAATTGTTGGCATCTCTAATCTCAACGACATATGTAAAAAGAGAATCTTCTTTTTCCCAATCAAAACCTACCAGTGGACTGTCATCACTCAACATAGCAGTAGGCGTTCCATTGAAGTCACCGTCATAATTATAAAGTCCTCCAGGATAGGGAGCTCCTCCCGTTACAGTCAACTCTACAAGACCGTCACTAGCCCCAGGACATGATGGTGGAACGATGTTAGGCGTTGGCACCAATGTTATCTCTGGAGCAAATAATGATAAAGTTTCTGTGGTCTCACACCCGCCGCAGTGAACTGATCAATGGTATTGAACGTTGAGCCATCCAAGTATGCCTCAAGGCTATTTTGTGAATTGTACTGTGATCCTACCGCTCTGC
>JALZVB010000029.1 GCA_023300835.1 Saprospiraceae bacterium
AATGGTATGCGTGACACCTACATGAAACGGATGCCGCCCACTCATAACAGCCGCACGAGATGGTGCACAAGTCGGACTCACTAAATATTGAGTTAATCGCGTAGACTTTTGATAAAAGTCATCAATATTCGGCGTCTGTAATATTTTATTTCCCATGCAGGACAGATCGCCCATACCTTGGTCATCTGTCATTACAAAAATGATGTTCGGACGACTTCCTTTAAGTGTTTTTACTTTTTTGTCGTCTTTCAAATTCACAGTTGTCTCAAGCAAAGAACTCTCCGTGGAGAATACAGCACTATTTGCTTTTGCACAAGTGCAAAACAAAATGAGAACAGTTATTAATTTGATTATTCTTATCATTTTTTACATCTGATTAGACAACGTCTACTTTATTGATTAATAAATGCAGTCTGAACCCAGTCAAAATCAATTGCAGCATTTTGCTGCGGATTTCCAGGTGTACTTCGCCCTTGTTTGATTTGTTGAATCATGAGACTTTTAAGTTCTTCTAATTTATCAGGGTATTCTACTGCAACATTATTATTTTCCTTTACATCCTTATCCAAATTGAATAAAAGATATTCAGGCATTATCTTTTTGACTTTCGCTGGTTTTCCACTGCCGGCGACACCTGAGTTAGGTAATAAAACAAGTTTCCAATCTCCTTGTCTGATAGCAAAAACTCCAGTCTTAGAATGATGAACAGTAGAAGTTCTCTCATAACTGCCCATCCCCTTTAGCAATTGAAGCATACTGTAACTGTCTTCGCCTTCATTCTCTTTGAGTGAATAATTGACAAGGTCTGCACAGGTCGCCATAAAATCTGTGGTACAGATGGTAGCATCACTCTCGGAGTTAGGTGCTATAATACTTGGCCACTTTACCAAAAATGGTACGCGATGTCCGCCTTCCAAGTAGCTGCCTTTCAACCCTGAGTATATATAACTTGGGTTATGACCTTTATTTTTAAGTAACGGAACATCTGCGGTAGAAGCACAACCATTGTCACTTGTAAAAATGACCATCGTATTATCTTCTATACCTTGTGCTTTTAACGTCTCGAATATCCTACCCATGAGTGCATCCATCATCATCACAAAATCAGCATAACCATTAATGTTACTTGCTCCTTTCCATGGTTCAATCGGCAATACTGGATTATGTGGAGAAGGCAAAGGCAGGTATAAGAAGAAGGGTTCTCTGTTCTTCGCATGAGCTTTAATAAAATCAACTGACTTTTCTACAAAAGTCGGCAACACTTGTTTATGTACAAAATCGTCCGCTATATCTCCTTTTATCCAACTAGAAAAAGGGAATTCTTTCCTTTTTTGCTCCGTTTTTCCCGTAGGAATTTGGGTAGGTTTATCGTTCTCCAAATACACAAACGGCGGCATATTCAAAGAAGCAGCAATCATAAAAGAGTAATCAAATCCTACATCTAATGCTCCTGACTTAAGTGATTGACTGTAGTCTATCTTTGATAAACCAACACGATCGGTTCTTCTAGTAAAAGAATCAAAATCAGGCTCATCATCCTTTAACGTCCAATTAAGCCCTAAATGCCACTTTCCGATAATAGCTGTCGTGTAGCCCTCATTTTTTAGTAATTGCGCAACACTTAATCTGTCATTTTTAATCAAAACCGGAGAGTTTCCCCATAATACAAACTCCTTCAGTGGTGTACGCCAATTGTACCTTCCTGTTAAAATACCATATCGAGTAGGTGTACAAACGGAAGAAGAGGTATGTGCATCATTAAACTTCATACCTTCTCTTCCTAATTGGTCAAGATTTGGCGTAGGTATTTTACCACTTTCATTGTATATCGTCAAATCTCCAATACCGAGATCATCCGCTAAGATGTAGATGATATTCGGACGATTGTTTTCGGCAATTGATTTCTTCTCACTGCTTCCTACTTTTGATGACTTACAACTCACTAGGGAAAGGCAAATTATCCCGATGATAAGTTTTAAAATATTATTTATATTATTCATCTCCTAAAGTGTTATGAAAAGTGTTACAGAAATACCCCACTGATCTTAGTCAGCACTACATCGTTGCCAATTCATTTTGCCAAATTTCTCCGTCTGGAAAACTGTAAGCCTCCAAAGATTCATTTTTCATAGTAATACTGTATCCTGGCATACTCGGTGGCATATAATGCCCGTTCCTGATGACAACTGGGTCATGAAAATGTTCATGCAAATGGTCTACAAACTCAATGATGCGACCATCTAAAGAACCGCTGATTGCAATAAAGTCTATCATAGACAAGTGCTGCACATACTCACATAATCCTACGCCGCCGGCGTGCGGACATACAGGTACATCAAATTTAGCGGCCATCAATAGGATAGCTAAAATCTCATTGACGCCTCCTACCCTACAACTATCAATTTGACAAATCTCAATCGCTTCGGCTTGTAACAGTTGTTTAAAAACCACACGATTCTGGCAATGCTCCCCTGTTGCAACTTTAATTGGAGCGACTGCTTTTGCGATTTTGGCATGTCCTAGTACATCATCTGGACTTGTAGGTTCTTCAATCCAATATGGGTTATATTTTGCCAATTGTGCCATATTCTCTATTGCTTCACCGACATCCCATTTTTGGTTAGCATCCATCATCAAGTATAAGTCTTCACCTATTTCTTCGCGAATTATTGCAGCACGGCGCATATCATCCTCTAGGTTAGAGCCTACTTTCATTTTTAAATGCGTAAAGCCTTCCGCTTTAGCTTCCCGACATAGACGACGCATTTTTTCATCCGAATAACCCAACCAACCTGCTGAGGTTGTATATGCTGGATATCCCTTTTCTTTTAGTTGAGAAATACGTTGTTGCTTACCAGACTCTTTTTCTTTCAACATAGCCAAAGCCTCTGCTGGCGTAATAGCATCAGTGATATAAGTAAAGTCTACACAAGCAACCAATTCTTCCGGAGTCATATCCGCCAAGAGTTTCCATAATGGTTTACCTTCTGATTTAGCATATAAATCCCATACGGCATTAACGACGGCACCGGTTGCGAGGTGAATGACACCTTTCTCAGGACCTAACCATCGGAGCTGGCTGTCTCCTGTTATTTCCTTCCAAAATTGTGCAGGATTCGCTTTTATATCCTCCAATCTTTTACCTACAACTAAATGTGACAAAGAATTAATAGCCGCTGCGCACAATTCATTCCCTCTACCTATAGTAAAAGTCAGACCATGTCCTTCCAAATCAGGGTTATCGGTTTTTAAAATTACGTAGGCGGCAGAGTAATCTGGGTCGGGATTCATCGCATCAGAACCATCCAAAGATTTACTGGTTGGAAATCTGACGTCTTTCACTTCTACACCAGTAATAGTCACTGTTTCTTGCATTGCTTTTCAATTATTCCTTTTAATAAAATATTCTAAATTTATAGAAATCACATTCAATGTTTCATCAAAATAGGAAAGACCAAATATAATTTTAGTTCTATTGATTAGAACCCAGATAATAGTTAAATGTTAAAATTCAATAAATTCGATATTTAATTTCTGTTATAGCGTAAAATTAACTTATCCATCAAAAGTTCCCTACCACTAAACCTACATGAACAGATGCTATCTTTGCCTAATTTAACTAAATCAATAGCTTTTGAGATAAAAAAAGAAAAGTATTAGTATTTTTCTAATTGTGCTTCTATATTCACTCTAATGAAGAAGGATAATACCGATTTGAGGTAAAATAAAGGCAACGACCATGAAACCACGATTACTCAATCGAAGCAATGAATCACGACAAGCTTTTTCGATAAAAAGGAATAGGTTTCCGAATTTTTTAAAAATCAGACACTATCACCCTGAGTTGGAGTTGGTTTATATAGCGGAAAGTACGGGGACAAGATTTGTAGGTGACAACATCGAAAAATTTGAACCAGGAGAGCTTGTTTTACTTGGCGAGAATCTACCACACATGTGGCTCAACGATAAAGACTATTTTCATCCCGACTCCGATTTAGTAGCGGATGCTTTGTGCATTCATTTTAAAGAGGACTTTACAGGCAATCCTTTTTTAGAACTAGCCGGAACTGAACCACTGATCGAATTATTCAAAACGGCTCGACGGGGTATTCGCTTTATTAACTTAGAATTTCCTGCAGCAGAAATGATGCAGGATTTGGCAAAAGAGAAAGATGAATTTCAACGACTACTCCAACTCTTAAAATTACTCTATAAATTGGCAAAACATAGCAAAACCAAATTGCTGTCGAGTGAAGGATATTTGGAGCGAAAACCAGAAGAAAATTCGGATAAAACGCATGAATTTATTTTTAAAAATTTCACCAAGCAAATACTACTCTCTGATGTAGCAGCAATCGCTAACATGAACCCTACTGCATTCAGTCGATATTTTAAGCGTATACATCGTAAGACTTTTTCTCGCTATCTCATCGAAATTAGGATAGGATATGCGTGCAAGTTATTGATTGAAAACAAAATAAGCGTCAGTTCTGCTTGCTACGAATCAGGTTTTAATAACATTTCAAATTTCAACAAACAGTTTAGAAGTATCATGAACATGAATCCTTCACAATACACCAAACAGCACCAATCAGTTGAGTAAAATATGAGATCACCCATCAGTCCAGAACGTATTAGTTGTTTCTTTAGAGAATATATCTACGGAATAAACATGTTATCCTGCCTACTGATTTGTGTCTTTACGACAAGTAGTTTTGCAACAGAAGATCCACCCCTAATTTTTACAAAAATTAGTAATAAAGAAGGTCTTAATCAAAATTCTATTTTTTCAATAATTCAAGATAGGACAGGATTTATCTGGCTCGGCACTTCTAACGGGTTAATTAAAAATGATGGTACTGTCTTTAAATCCTACGTCCCACATCCAGGGGATAGTACTACCCTACTTAACAATTTAGTAACTGATATTTTTGAAGATGACCAAGAGATACTGTGGGTCGGTACACAAAGTGGTTTGTGTCTCTATGAACCTGATCGAGATGCTTTTGTTTGGGTCAATGAATTTAATAAACTACTGTCGAAAAAATCTGTTTTCTTTCATAAAATCATTCAAGCTAAAGACGGTAATTACTGGTTGGCGACATCTGAAGGACTGTATGTCTTAGAAAAAAAATCTGAGACAGATTTGAGTTTCAACGTTAAAAAAATCACTCAAATTCAATTGGGGAAGCAGATTTTTTTTGAAAGTACTCAATTTAGAGATATATTAGAATTAGCTGACGAAACAATATTAACCGCTACAAATCAAGGGATTTTTCATCTCCAAAAACAAATAAACGGGGAAATATTACTTCTCAAGCATTTTAAATATTCAAACGAAAAGAACGTAATAATTCAAGAACTCTTTGTTGATAAAGAAGGGCTAATTTGGGTTGGAACAGAAGACGGCATTAGATTCTTACAAATTTCAAACAACGACGGAAAATATAGCTATGATGCCACTACACCAATGCGTTTCTCGTCTGAAGAAATCCGTCTTAAGGGCACAAGTATTACTTCCTTTTTAGAAGATACAAAAGAGCATCTGTTTATTGGCACATTCAAAAAAGGACTTTTTCGCCTGCATATACCATCAGGAAATATCGAAAACTATCGTCCACAACCCCAGAATCCATACAGTATCAGCAGCAATGTGATCAATGATATTATGTCAGATCAATCAGGAGTGATTTGGTTGGCGACGGCACACGGTGGAATCAATAAAATTGACGTAAACAGTAAACCGTTTTTCAACTTAAGTTCGCAATACTTTAATCCAAACAGTCTATCAAGTAATCTCATCAGTGGCATTATGAAGGATAGTAAAAATAGACTTTGGGTCGGTACTTTTCAGACAGGTATGAATATTTCTAAGTCAGAATTTTCTTTTACAGATATTTACAAAACTGAATTTCGAAAAACTTTAGAGAACAAACATATACTGTTCTTTTACGAAACTCCTGACCATCTGATATTGATTGGTACAAACAAGGGAATGACTATTTATGATTTAGATACCGACGATTTTGTTTCGTTTCCTAGCAACCATCCTTTTTCTCGATTATTGGGTAGTAAACAACCCAACTATTTATTGCAGATTGATAATGAAATTTGGTTAGCAGAAGCTAATAAATTTAGTAAAATAACTTTACAAAATTCTACTCGGGATTTGCTGACGGGAAATTT
>JALZVB010000030.1 GCA_023300835.1 Saprospiraceae bacterium
AATAGGACGAATTTAATCATCATAAAATGTGAGTTTTGTAATCGAAAATGCTCTTTGTAAATGAATAGTTGACATATCGTATGAATTCCGTAGGCCAATAAGCAAGTAATTTAATAAAAGTATTAGAATACTTAACTATAATATCAAATTGCTGAGATAATATAAGAACCCCTATCTTGGTCATATTATTTCATCATCAACCCTAACTTGTGTACAAATATCTACTCCTATTGATTACTGCTGTTCTCTGTTTTTCATGCAGTGACAAAACTACAGTTGAGCCATTAACCGCCTTATCTCCAGAAACAATAAAAAGGCATCTGGCAGAACTATCAAGTGATAAGTATCTAGGAAGAATGCCCTGTGGACCAGCCGAAGAAATGACCGTTTCTTATCTTACCAAATCTATAAAAGACTTAGGTTTACTACCCCTAAACGGCACATATACACAAGATGTGCCACTACTTACGATAGAAGGAGAAATGGGTGATGTCATGAATGTCAAATCTCCAAAAGGAGACCTATCTTGGGCTAAAAACAAAGACTTTGTAATACATTCAGAGAGAAAGGTGCCAACAGTGGATCTAGTCAACTCAGAACTCGTTTTCTGTGGGTATGGCATAGTGGACGAGAAGTTAGGATGGAATGATTATGCTGGCATTGATATGAAAGGAAAGACAGCTGTTATCTTGATAAACGATCCTGGTTTCGGTGGTGATAATCCAGATTTTTTTAATGGAGATATCATGACCTATGCCGGTAGATGGGATTACAAGTATGACATGGCTGACAAGGTAGGTGCAGCGGGATTACTGATAATTCACGAAACAGCCTCAGCCAGTTATCCGTGGTTTGTCGTGCAGAGTTCTTGGACTGGACCACAGCAAGGTCTCTCTGGCATAGATCGTACGCAAGATTGTGGTATAAAAGGTTGGATACATCTTAAGAAAGCACAAGAACTATTTGCACAATCTGGACTAGATTTTACAGCAGAAGTAAAAGCTGCAAGAAAAAAAGGCTTTAAGCCAAAAGCACTAGGTTCGACCGTATCTGTTAATTTGAAAAACACTTATAAAGAGTGCAAGTCTCAAAATGTCATGGGTTATATCAAAGGGTCTAAAACCCCAGATGAGTATATTATCTATACCGCCCACTGGGACCATATAGGAATAGGACAACCTGTCAAAGGCGACTCTATATACAATGGTGCACTAGACAATGCGAGTGGTTGCGCAGCTATAATGGCGATTGCAGAGTCGTTTACTAAAAGTAAAAAGCAGCCAGAAAGATCCATTATCTTTATGTGGGTCACTGCGGAGGAACAAGGTCTCTTAGGATCTGAATATTATATAGAGAACCCACGCGTTCCATTGAAGCAAACCGTATGTAACCTGAATATGGATGGCGTCAACCCTGCGGGACTTATGAAAGACCTCACCATTACTGGTAAAGGACAATCAGATATGGATAAGTATGCCGAAGAAGCCGCCACTGCGCAAGGCAGATACGTTATATCGGAGCAAGAACCAGAGAAAGGTTATTTCTTCAGATCTGATCATTTTAACTTTGCAAAAAAAGGCATACCGGCACTCTATGCAGAAGGCGGTTACGATCATGCAAAAAAAGGAAAAGCTTACGCCAAAGAATTTAAAGACTCTTTTACTAATAATAACTACCATGCCCCATCAGATGAGTTTGATCCTGAGACATGGAATATGGATGGAATGATACAAGATGCTACACTGTATTATAACATCGGTAACAAACTGGCCAATTCTGATAAATGGCCACAATGGTCTCCAACTTCAGAATTCTCAAGACTAAAGTAACCTATTAGAAATTATTCCCGTATCATTCATTTCCAAGAAACAATAACTCAATTCCCAAATTACATGAAAGCTATATATCTTAAAAAATACGGTAATGCCGATAGCGCATTTGAAATTAAAGAAACAGAAATCCCCCAAGTAACACCAGGCCGCGTATTAATAAAAAGTCATTCATTCGGTCTTAATTTTGCTGATGTGGTGGCAAGAAGGGGCTTGTATCCAGATGCACCTAAAAATCCAGCAATTATAGGATACGATGTCGCCGGAACAGTGGAAGCCATAGGAGAAGGCGTTACACATGTTAATGTAGGCGATCGTGTGGCTGCATTGACAAGATTTGGAGGTTATGCAGAATATGCGGAAACGATGTCAGAAGGTGTAGCCAAATTACCTGATACCGTTTCTTATGCAACTGGAACGGCATTGGCCACTCAAGCCTGTACAGCGTATTATTGTGCAGTACAATGTGTCAATCTGCACGAAGGGGACAAAGTTCTTATCCAAGCTGCCGCAGGCGGAGTAGGTTCTATCCTTACGCAAATCGCTAAATCCAAAGGTTGTATTGTCTATGGTACGGCCTCAAGCAAAAAGTTAGATTACCTCAGGTCAAATGGTGTAGACTTCCCTATAGACTATACTAAAGATGATTTCTCAAAAGTAATATCTGATCAACTGGGAGGCGCTAAACTGGATTATGTGTTTGATAGTATCGGTGGCAAGACCTTCAAGAAAGCATGGAATCTATTACAGCCAGGAGGCACCATGGTGAATTTTGGTGCTGCAGATCAGATTGGAGGAACTAAGCTTAAGAGTATCGGCGTTGTAATGGGGTTCGGTATATTTTCTCCGCTACAACTACTTATGTCATCTAGATCAATGATAGCCGTAAATATGCTGAGAATTGCAGATCATAAACCACAGTTGTTTGCTAAGATATTTGCTGGTGTAATGGAGTTAGTAGAAAAAGGCGTTATAAATCCGACGATCGGAAAGACTTATTCTGCCGACAACATTGCCGAAGGTCATCAATATCTAGAAACCAGAAAATCCATAGGAAAAGTCGTGATGGAGTGGTAATAATGTATCTAAAAATTATATCATTATTACATGAGTTTGTCGTTTACTTTAGATTAGAATTAAATAGAATACATACTTTTGCGATTTTTATACCCTATTAAATCAAAACTTCATTTAAACCTAAAGGTCATTATGAAAAACAACAAGCTATTAATATTAATACTAGGAATATTTGTACTAGCTATATCTTGTAAAGAAGCACCAACAAGACCAGGCGCATTACTAGATGAGAACTTTGAACCTATAGCTAATCCTACCTCAGCTACAACAGCAAATAACAGCCACTCACAAGAACCATCACAGAACGAACAAGGCACATGGCATTATACCTGTCCCACAGGTTGTAGTGGTGGTGCAGGAAGTGCACAACCTTGTCCTAAATGTGGAACAACTCTCGCACATAACCCCACATATCACAACGATACTAAAAAGAATTACAATGCATCTCAAAACAGTAACAGCCCTACCCTTACTAAAGTAGATGCTCCACCAGGTACACCAGGATCAGCTCCTGGTGCTCAATCTGTAGAGCCTGCATTGAATGATAAAGGCGTTTGGCATTTTACATGTCCTAACAATTGTAGTGGCGGTGCTGGCGGTGCTCTTGCCTGCGGTCAATGTGGTACAACATTAGTCCATAATGCAGAATATCATAAATAACTTCTGGCTAGAATAAACTTTTATTCTGATAAGTAGAAAGACCATTATTCCTTATAAAAGGGATAATGGTCTTTTTTTGCTACATAAGTACTAGTTATTAATAATTCTAGGATTTTATTACTTATGCTTAATACCAGTTTAACTTCAGAATGCCGCACATGTTTTTATAGAAATTACTCATCTCTGTGTTGAAAATATGCGTCATAACTATTGCTATGCCTGCGTTTTTCGCCTTATTATAAACAAAATACTCTTTAAAATCTTATGCGGCACCTTAAAGGTTGGTATTAGTTAAACATTTAGTGTTCTATCGAGTTTATAGCAAAAGGTAGTGACAATGCAATATTGACCGATAAACTAGACTATTTAATCGATCTTATTGTAGGTTGAAATTCTATATTATTTACATTTGCTACAAGTTACAATACACCTTAGCAAGAAATTAATTCAATTAAGTACGAAAATGAAATTGAGACTTATAACGAGCATTTTAATGATATGTATCGTTTCTATGGCTTATAGTCAAGAAACTAAAACAACACTAAGCGGTTATATAAAAGATGCGACCAATGGAGAAACACTGATAGGTGCTACAGCCTATGTAAAAGATTTATCTGTAGGTACAACAAGTAATGAATATGGATTCTACTCCATAACTATTCCTACAAGAGGAAACTATAAAGTCGAGTTTGCTTATCTCGGCTTCCAATCTTCTATTGTTAATCTTGATCTATCAGATAATCTTAAGTTCAGTTTAGAATTGGCTCCAGAAGCCGCTGAACTAGAAGAAGTTATCATAACGGCAGAACCAGAAGATGAGAACGTTACCAATGTTGAAATGTCTGTAAACAAACTAGATATAGCAACCATAAAGAAAATGCCCAGCCTATTAGGAGAAGTGGAAATAATACGGAGTATACAATTACTACCAGGTGTTACAACAGTAGGTGAAGGGGCTACGGGGTTCAATGTAAGAGGAGGTAGTATAGATCAAAATCTTGTCTTATTAGATGAAGCGCCTGTGTACAACTCGTCACACCTATTTGGATTCTTTTCAGTTTTCAATCCTGACGCTGTCAAAGATGTCAAATTATATAAGGGAGGCATTCCATCAAGATTTGGTGGTAGATTATCTTCTATACTTGATGTCAGAATGAAAGAAGGCAATAATAAGAAACTTACCGTAAATGGTGGTATCGGTGTCATCTTCAGTCGTCTATCTATAGAGGCGCCAATAGTGAAGAACAAGTCTTCATTTATTATCGCCGCTAGAAGATCTTACATTGACATATTATCTAAGCCATTCCTACCAGAAGAACAATCAGATTCTGGTTTGAATTTCTATGATCTTACTATCAAAACCAATTATACATTTAGTGAGAAAGATAGAATATTTCTTTCTGGATATCTCGGTAGAGACAATTTTGTCTTTGGTGAACAGGCTGGTTTTAATTGGGGAAATGCTACAGGAACATTAAGATGGAATCACTTATTTAGCGATAGACTTTTTGCCAACTTGACTGCGTATTACAGTGACTACGACTACAGTTTGAGTTTTGGAGATGACACTTTGAATAGATTTGACTGGGATGCCCGTATATTAAACGGCAGTATAAAACCAGAATTTACTTGGTTTGCGAATCCTCAGAACTTAGTGAAATTTGGTGGTCAACTTATTGCCTATAAATTTGAGCCTGGTAACGCCATCGGTGTATCAGAAGGAGAATCTCAGGTCATAAGTACCGATCCTCGATATGCACTAGAAAGCGCTTTGTACATTGAAAACGAACAAGAAATAGGTGATAACCTTACACTGAATTACGGGCTCAGGTGGTCACACTTTAATTTTACAGGAGAAGGAGTTGCCTATACTTTTGGTGATGTGCCTTTAGGTGAGCGGAGACCCGTTGTTGGTTTCGAGACATTCGACCAATGGGAATCGATAAAAAGGTACAGTAATTTTGAACCTAGGTTTTCAGCTAAATATCAATTGGACGGAACCAGTTCAATAAAAGCCAGTTACAATAGAATGACGCAGTACATCCAATTGGTTTCTAATACTACGGCATCAACACCACTGGATATATGGACACCAGCAACCAACAACGTCAAACCCATGCTAGCTGATCAAGTAGCCTTAGGATATTTCAAAAACTTAAAAGATAATACTTACGAGCTAACAACTGAGGTCTATTATAAAAAATCTCAACACATCGTAGATTATATTCCTGGTGCAGATCTGTTACTTAACCCATTTGTAGAGGGTGACTTACTGGAAGGAGAAGGAAGAGCCTATGGACTGGAGCTTATGTTTAAGAAAAACAAAGGGAAATTTACAGGATGGATAAGTTATACATTGGCCAGGACAGAAAATAATGTACCAGGTATAAATAACAATGAGTGGTACCCTACTCGGTTTGACCAGACACATAACATGAGTCTGACTACTTTCTATGAATTCAATGACAGGTGGAGTGTGAGTTCTAACTTTGCTTATGTAACTGGAACGCCAGCAAGCTTTCCTACCTCACGGTTTGAACAACAAGGATACATCGTGCCTTACAATGCTGAAGAATCAAGAAATAATGTTAGGATTCCTTCTTACCACAGGTTGGATATAGGCGCAACAAGAAAAGGAAAGATAGACCCTAACAAGAAGTGGTATGGCGAGTGGGTATTTTCAATCTATAATGTATATAGCCGAAGAAATGCGTTTGCCATTTTCTTCCAACAAACAGACGGTAGACCCGTATTAGGAGAGCCATCATCAACTGAAGCCATCAAGTTGTCCGTTATAGGAAACTTTATCCCATCTGTTTCATATAACTTTAAATTTAACTAACATGAAAATCAATTCACTAGCAATAGCCTTATTGGCACTGATGTTAATTTATAGCAGTTGTGAAGATCCTATTATAGTTCAACTAGCTGAAGCTGCCCCCATAATAACAGTAGATGCATGGATAGATGATAGACCTATTCTTCAAGAAATTATTCTCAGTTACTCTCAACCCTACTTTGACAGTACGCTTGTAGCAGGAATCGACGAGGCGATGGTAGAAGTGATTAGTTCTGCTGGTAACACTATGACATTTACTAATAATGGAAATGGAAAATATACTTATGACGCTGGCACTGAAGGAATAATAGGTAATATAAATGATACATTTGAGCTTAACGTTACAATTGGTGACGATAAGCTTTCAGCTACTTCTAGATTAAATCCTGTACCCTCTATTGATTCAATTACACAAGAATTTAGAACCAATGAAGCTTTTCTGGATGATGGTATTTATTGTAATTTTTTCTCACGAGATATTCTCGGTATCGGAAATACTTACTGGATAAAAACTTTTAAAAATGGACTCTATCTCAATAATCCCCAAGAAATAAATCTAGCTTTTGACGCTGGTTTTGATTCTGGATCAGAAGTTGACAACTTAATATTTATAACACCTATCAGAGAATTAGCTAACGAGATTGATACAGACTTCACAACGATTCCTTGGGAAGTAGGCGAAGATATTAGAGTAGAAATACATTCGATATCAAACGCTTCTTTCAATTTTATGGAAACATTGAGAGATCAATTACTCAACAGTAGTAACGGTATTTTTGCTGAACCTCTTAGCAATACACCTACTAACATAGTAAGTGAAACTGGTGCAGTAATAATAGGGCAATTTAATGTAGCCAGTGTTTCTACATTATCTGATACGATAAGGTAACAACCATATAAAGCAAACTTTTTAAGAGGGGTCGAACCATAGTTCGATCCCTTCTTCTTTGGCACCTATGTAGTCGATAGCTATTTCTGTGCCTGCAGGGATATCACTTATAGCTGTAATAATTATTTCTCGGCGATCAAGTACTATTTCAAAATCTGCATTAGGCGTTTCTGAATGGTTATACATGGAACCATAACCCAGCGCAATTGCAGAAGTCTTATTATCAATATCCCAAACGAAATAATAATCGTGTAATCTTGTCTTATGAATGGTTGATGTATCTTTTTTGTCCAAGCATATTACGGGACAAACCTCAATAAAACTTCCTGCCGATATATCTTCAGCACAATAAACACCTCTGCCTGAGGTTTCATTTTCTAGAATATATAACTGTGGTCTTTGTGTGGACAACATATCGTTTCAAGAATTATAAATTATTATGAACTGCAAGATAACATAGAACAGCCTACTTTATTCCTGGCCCATTCTGGTCTTTTGGCAAACCAATTTTCACTGGCAATTTGCTCATCATATGG
>JALZVB010000031.1 GCA_023300835.1 Saprospiraceae bacterium
CTTAATTGATACCTGCATCCAAAATTTTAAAACTAAATAAGTTTTCGCTAAATAGAAGAGCCTCTGATCTCTCAGAGGCTCTACTTTATACTTTGAGTATACTTTATTCTATAATAGAATGTTTTTCTATCTCTTTAATCTTAATTGTACAAAAGCTTTTCTTGTTGTTATAATAAAAAACAATTTTTTCTTCTTCTCTAAATTTATCTTCTGTTAATATAGTATGTGTTTTTTGTTGATTCCCACTATAAACATTTCCTTCCAATTTTGCAAACAACATGGGTGAGTCATTAAATATTTTAGATTTTAAAACCAATGAATGCCTTCCTGTTGGTTTTCGTGGATGAAAGAAGATTAAAAATGGTTCTGTTGTAAGTTGTTTTTCTTTCCACACGACAAGGTCATCTAGATTCTTAATACTATCACTTTTAATATCAAATTCGATATTAATAATTTCATATGAAGATATAAACGAACCCAACTCTTTAGACTCATTAATAGAAGAAGTATTATAAATCCAAATGTGCCTAGTGTGATTCACGGCGAACTTTAGTAATGTCACAAGAAGAAATAATCCAATTATCAATTTAGATTTTCTCATTGATCCTTTATTTCGATTGTACTAGAAGTATTAGAATTTTGATTTTGTGGTTGTGCTTCTTGAGTATTGGAATTTATCATAGATCCTTCTCCAGATTCTGCTAATCTATTCATAAGTATCCTTGGTAACATAGTTTTTTTTCAATCTCGACATTCACCTCTTCAAGTGCAGATCGACAAACAGATGTACAATTTCGATCAGCTGATATATTATATTGTTTAACTAACCTTTCTTCTGTAGACCCAAAAATAGAGCAGTTTTAATTCTATAGCCTCTAGAATAATCGTAACCTGTTTCTGTCATTCCCATAATCCACATAGTCTTGATATAGCCATATTTTAGTTAACAGTTATATCGACACATTGTATAAAGAAAAAACCCTACATACTCCTCCTATACTTCCCTCCAACTTCATACAAAGCCTGTGTAATCTGACCGAGCGAACAATGCTTAGTAGCTAAAATTAATTCTTCAAATAGATTCTCATTGTTGAGTGCTTTTGACTTTAAAGAAGCTAAACAGTCTGCTGTATAATCTTTCTTTGCTGTATGAAGCTCGTTTAGATTTGTGATTTGAAGTTCCTTTTCATCGGTGTTGGCTCTTATGACTTCACTTGGAATTACTGTTGGGGAACCTTTAGATGACAAGAAAGTATTGACACCTATAATTGGAAATTCTCCAGTATGTTTTAGGGTTTCGTAATAGAGACTTTCTTCTTGGATCTTGCTACGTTGGTACATTGTTTCCATAGCACCTAGAACACCTCCTCTTTCAGATATTCTTTCAAACTCTAATAAAATAGCTTCTTCAACAAGGTCCGTTAACTCTTCTATTATAAAAGAGCCCTGTAAGGTGTTTTCATTCTTAGCTAGACCTAGTTCATGATTGATGATCATTTGGATCGCTACGGCTCTTCTTACGCTTTCCTCTGTAGGCGTAGTTATTGCTTCATCGTAAGCATTGGTATGGAGTGAGTTACAGTTATCGTATATCGCATACAAGGCTTGTAACGTCGTTCTTATATCATTGAAGTCAATCTCTTGGGCATGAAGAGATCTTCCTGATGTCTGAATATGATACTTGAGTTTTTGTGATCTTGGATTACCTTCGTACTTGAACTTGATGGCCTTGGACCAGATTCTTCTCGCTACCCTTCCTATAACTGCATACTCTGGATCTACACCATTAGAAAAGAAAAAAGATAGGTTACCTGCAAACTCATCAATAGACATACCTCTTGCGAGATAATATTCTACAAATGTAAATCCGTTAGATAACGTAAATGCCAATTGTGTAATAGGATTGGCGCCTGCTTCTGCTATGTGGTAACCAGAAATAGAAACAGAATAGAAGTTTCTAATATTCTCATTTATAAAATACTGTTGAACATCACCCATAAGTTTGAGTGAGAATTCAGTAGAAAATATACAAGTATTCTGAGCTTGATCTTCCTTCAATATATCAGCTTGTACAGTTCCTCTAACTGATTGCAGCGCTTTTACTTTTAACTCATTATAGACATCAGTCGGTAAGATTTGATCGCCTGTTAGACCTAGTAGCATTAAACCAAGTCCGTTATTCCCTTCAGGTATATCCCCATGGTAAGTAGGACGCTTTATACCTTTGTCATCATACTGGGTTTTTAACTGAGCCTCAACTTTATGTTCAAGTCCATGCTCTTTAATATACAGCTCACATTGCTGGTCTATTGCTGCATTCATAAAAAAAGCACAGATCGTTGCTGCTGGACCATTTATGGTCATTGACACTGATGTACTCGGATTGCATAAATCAAATCCTGAATACAATTTCTTAGCATCATTAAGTGAACAAATACTTACACCAGAGTTACCTACTTTTCCATAAATATCTGGACGGTAATCCGGGTCTTCACCGTACAATGTTACAGAATCAAATGCCGTAGATAATCTTTTAGCGGGCATTCCATTTGATAGGTAATGGAAACGCTTGTTGGTTCTTTCTGGGCCACCTTCGCCTGCGAACATTCTAGTAGGATCTTCTCCTTTTCTTTTGAATGGAAATACACCGGCTGTAAATGGGAACTCACCAGGTACATTTTCTTGTTTGCACCAAGTCAGTATCTCTCCCCAATCTTTATACCTAGGTAAGACAACTTTAGGAATTTTAAGATGTGACAATGACTCCGTATAGTTGTTAACCTTGAATTCTTTATCTCTTACCGTATAGCTGAAATGCTCAGCCGTATAGTTCGCTTTCTTGGTATCCCAATTACTTATAATGTCTCTGTTCTCACCAGTCAGTTGTTTTTCTATATCTGTTTGCTTTTCTAATAAGCTAACTGGCGTTTCATCTAATAACTTAACTGTTCTGTCTATTGCAAATAGATCTCTTGCCAATTCGCTTTGATGGATTGTGTCGGCATTATATTTCTCAATCGTTTCTTTTATTTCAGAAAGATACCTAACTCTATTCGGTGGAATGATGTAATGCTTTTTACTCGCCTCTTCACTTAGTGTTTTCTTTTCCTCTTTGGGGAAGATGTTGTTTACTAAATTATTAAAAACATTATTTACACCAGGATCATTAAACTGTGAAGCTATTGTCCCATAGACAGGCATCGTATCTGGATCTTCATGCCATAACTCATGATTACGTTGATATTGTTTTTTGACATCTCTCAAGGCATCTTGCGAGCCTCTTCTGTCAAATTTATTGATCACGATCATGTTAGCAAAATCGAGCATGTCAATCTTCTCCAATTGTGAAGCTGCTCCAAATTCTGGCGTCATTACATAAACTGAAAAATCAGCATGATCTACGATTTCAGAATCTGATTGACCTATACCTGAAGTTTCCAGTATAATAAGATCAAAATTCGCTTTTTTGTATATATCTATTGTAGCAGAAATGTGCTTATTAAGTGCTAGGTTATATTGACGTGTCGCAAGAGATCTCATAAAGACCTGATCACTAGCAATTGAATTCATACGTATTCTATCACCTAGTAATGCGCCACCTGTTTTACGCTTAGAAGGATCCACAGATATGATGCCGATGTTCAACTTAGGGAATCTCGTAATGAAGCGTTGTATCAGTTCGTCTACTAAACTTGACTTTCCAGCACCTCCTGTACCCGTAATTCCTAGGACTGGTATTTTATTATCAGCCGTTTTTTTTGCTAATTCTTTTACCCAAGAAGCACTTTCTTCTGGATAGTTTTCTACAGCTGATATAAGTCTTGCTACTGCAGGAGGATTTTTATAACTGGCATGCTTAAGTTCTCCGTTCAGGTTTTCTCCTACAGGGTAATCACTTTGTTTCAGGAGATCATTTATCATGCCTTGCAGACCCATTGCACGACCATCATCTGGAGAATAGATACGTGTTATCCCATAATTATGAAGATCTTCTATTTCAGTAGGTAAGATCGTACCACCACCACCACCAAATATCTTGATCTGGCCGGCATTGTTTTCTTTTAATAGATCGTGTATATACTTAAAGAATTCATTGTGCCCGCCTTGATATGACGTAATCGCAATGGCTTGAACATCCTCTTGTATCGCTGCATGTACAATTTCATGCACAGGTCTATTATGTCCCAGGTGAATAACTTCTGCGCCAGAACGCTGTATAACCCTTCTCATTATGTTTATAGCCGCATCATGGCCGTCAAACAAAGAACCAGCCGTTAATATTCTAATCTTATTTACAGGCTTATATGCAGGAATCTTTTCCATCTAGACATTATTATTTAAGGCAGAACCTTTATTAAAGTACCAATTTATAAAAATAGGATTCTTATTGCCGTTTATAACATGGTAGAATTTGATTCTCAATTAATTTGAATTAAGTCGAATTCGAGAAGTATTATCTAATTTTAGGGTTTCTTAAACAAACAAGGTCATATCAATTTCTTGATATGACCTTGTTTGTTATAAAGTAGTCATTATATAGATTCCCTAATCGCTTAGGTTAAACCTTCATGATAATAACAATTTGATTTATTGCACAAGCGGAACCTTAGAGAATTCACCATCATTAATTTTGAGGATATTGGAAAGTGTTCCATCATCTTGAGTTATTTCCCAATCTATAACAAATTTCCCAGTCAATTCATTCGTTACTGGATTGATGTTCGTAATCTCTAAAAATGACTCTTTAAAGTCGCTAGGAAAGAAAAATGATAATGCCCCTACTTGTTGCATAACCTCGCTAGATCCAGAAATTATAGGAATTATAACGCCATCTGGAATATCAATAGAGTCTCCTGTAAATACATTATCTAGGATTTCAGTCAGTAAATCTGCACTTGCAAATTCATAACGCTTCTCTTCTAAGTCTACTCCAGTAATCTGGAATATAACATTTAATGTGTCTAAGCCAACTATATCCTGTGCAATTATAGCGTTAGCCTTGTCTTCAGCGTCAAATGCATAAAATGCCCCTTCTGGTAAGGATTCTTCATTTTCTATTTCCATTAAAGTTGGCAGACTAGCTACGTCCCAGGTAACATCAAAAGTAGCAGGTAAGTCAGTAGTGTTAAACAGTTCTCCCCATTCATATGTAAAACTGAAATTAGGTACTGCATTATCAATTCCGTTATCATCATCATCTCCACCGCATGACATGAGAAATAAACTTGATATTAATGCTAGAAATATAAAAGTGTGCTTCATAATAGATTTTTAATTCAAAAGTAGTTAAATATTTCATTTGCTTTCTTTTTTAACTCTTAATTTGAATTACTAGATAAAATAGATTTAATCAATTGAAATCTCATTTCTATAGTCTACTGTTAATAATTGCATAAAGCATTTATGCTTTATTAAATCAAAAGAGAAAACAACCATTATTTCTTGTATGCTATATATAGAATAACTTAAATTAGATCGATTTAAAACTCATAAATCAACTTACTCATGTCGGTGATCCTTTTAAATCCTTTATCAGCAGTTGCTGCTATACCTAACACAAAAAAAGGAGACAACAACCGTCATCTCCTATCTATTTCTTTAAAAATATTGTAAAACCCTATCCCTTAGCTTTCTTAATAGCTTCAGTCAGTTTAGGTACAACATCAAACAAATCTGCGCATACACCATAGTCTGCAGCTTTGAAAAATGGCGCTTCAGGATCTTTGTTTATTACCACGATACACTTACTGCTGTTGACACCAGCTAAATGTTGTATAGCTCCAGATATTCCGGCCGCTATATATAGATTTGGCTTGATAGCTACGCCTGTCTGTCCTACATGCTCATGATGTGGTCTCCATCCGATATCTGCAACGGGTCTAGAGCAAGCTGTTGTAGCCCCTATAGATGCAGCTAGATCTTCAATGATACCCCAGTTTTCTGGTCCCTTCATTCCTCTACCAGCAGATACAACCAGCTCTGCTTCTGGAAGCGGAGCGAGGTCACCTTGCTGTAGGTTTGTACCCGTCACTTTTACACGGCTGGCAGGAACGGTTACAGTTGTTTCTTTTATTTCAGCAGTAAGGTTTACTTCTTCTGGCTTAAGTGAGTTACCCGCTAGTGATAATACTTTTACATCAGAAGTGATTTCATACTCTGCTATAGCTTTACCAGAGAATACGTTTTTTCTAACTTTAAACGAACTGCCCTCAATTGTAGGTAAGGCATTTGCAGCCGATACACTTCCTGCATTCAACTTTACGGCTAGTCTTCCTAATAGAGATTTACCAGTAGTTGAGTGAGAAAGAATGACAACCTTAGAAGAAGTTGCAGTAGCTACTTCATTGATAGCAGCACTGTAAGTCTGGCTATCAAAATGTGCCAATGCATCATTTTTAATATGGTGAACAGCTGCCGCACCGTAAGTACCGAGCTGAGCAGGATTAGAAGCATCTCCTATTACGATTGCTTCGCAAGATGTGCCCATAGCTTGAGCGACTTTATATCCGTAAGTTACGGCTTCTAGAGCGGCCTTCTTAAACTGCCCATTATTTGTTTCTGTATATACTAATACCATGTTATTGGTTTATTTTATTATTCTAATAATGTGTTCTTAAAGGACCTTAGCTTCTTCCTGTAATAATCTTACAAGTTCATCCATGTTATCCGCATCTATCATTTTACAAGCTGTCTTGCCAGTTGGCATTTCATAAGAAACCTCTTCTTCATGTCGG
>JALZVB010000032.1 GCA_023300835.1 Saprospiraceae bacterium
CCAGAACGACAGACGCCTATAGTTACTAATGAAATTATGATAATATTGAGTAAAAGTCTCATGTTATTGTTTTTTGACATATTTTGACCCCAATATGGGGTCACGTCTTTTACCACTACAAGAAGTATACCTTTTGATACAATATGACTACCAAATCACAAATTATGTGACTTTTTAACATATGTGAGGTCTAAATCCTTTTTATTAGTAACTACCCTACCAACTCAGCCATTGCACCAAAAAATGATTTTTCGCTGGTGTAATTGTCTAATGCTTCATCTACGGTTATACCATTAATCGACTTGATCTCTTCATAGTTATCTCCAAAAATGATTTCTACATAATAGGTATTGTACGAATAGAGTTGCATACAAGATTCCGGTGTACTTATATCCTCCAATAGGAATCCATAACGAAATACTTCAGATGCTTTGAAAAAAACACTGGATTCGTTAAATGCTCCTAATGGGAGAAAGTTTTCGTAATTAAACATATTATAAGATTATATAATATGAAATTACCTGTTTAGATTGACTTTACATATTAAAAACAAATATAATTTGTTTTTAATATGTAAAGTCATTTCATGCCAGTCTTTGATAAGTGTAAGTAGTAAGAAAACTATAGCGTAGAGGCAATCTTGAGATAATCATGAACTATAACTATTGTGTCATCTTGGTATAGGTTATCTTTAGTTCGCATCAACTTATGAATATTCAATAACTCAGTGTCTTTTTTGAGAATTGAGTAGAGCCCATTACAGAGCTTTAAGTACCTATCTACTTCAAACTCTTGAGGTATATTTTTAGCTTCTAGCCTATTCATCATAATTTTGAAAGGGCCATAAGTGAATATATTATATTTCTGTGGGTACCTGAATGCCAAATACATTGATATTACTTGAGAGTTATGATAGTGGCTATTGAGTTTCTTTCCTTTGGCTTGCATCTGACTCAGTAACTCATCACAATGGAATTCAAATCTATTCATCCGCATTGCGATATCTTTATCCTCATTGTATAGATCTCTGAACATAGATCTTACAAACTCCTTGTTGATCACTATAAACTCCAGCATCATTGACTTAGCAGAGTCTTTACTTCCTCCCCATAATCTACCAGATATCTCAGAATTAAGGCTTTTGTCATACATTTTGGCAAAGTCTAAATCTTCAATATCCCATTTATTATCAAAATGGTAAAGTGCATTATATTTATATAACTCATTGTAGTCAAAAGTCTTGACCAAATGCCCCTTAAAGAGGTCTTTGTAATGGTTTATCTTATCAACTTTCATAACTCGTAAAGATACATTTATAAAAAAGAGAAAAATCAATATTATATAGAAGGGAATTATAAAGAGAAAACTACTATATTTGCATCCGCTTCCAAAAAATGGCTCCTTAGCTCAACTGGATAGAGCAGCTCACTTCTAATGAGCAGGTTTCAGGTTCGAGTCCTGAAGGAGTCACTTTGCGATTACCCATTTGATTAATTTCAGATGGGTTTTTTTATGTCAATTACAAAAAAAATGGCTACAATCAAGAATCTCTCTTAGTTGTAGCCATTTTATTTATGTGTATATAGTTACGTTAAATACGAATCGCGTTAAGATCGCAATTATCAATGATTTCATCACCTTCACTAAATAATGTGGCTCCACCTACATTCACATCCTCAAGAAGAAGTATTGTCAACCTGAGGTCTCCGTTCAACATACTATTGTCTGTGGAAAGAGTCGCCGAGCCTAGACCGATTATATCACCCCTTAAGTTACCTAATGATTCAACAGGAATTGTGAAATCTGGGAACGTATCATTAATAGTAATTGTGTTTCCTGTAATTGATGCATTTAGGTCAATAGGAAACCCCTCAATAGTTAAACCAAATAGCACTGCCGACTTATCATCATCCTCTAGACTGGGAGAAACTGTGAATCTCAAAGAATCAGAACTCAAGAAACCTTTTGTAATATCATTTGTACATAAAAAAGATCCTTCATATTCACCAAAAAATTTATCTCTTGCGTATACACAGGCGCCACTATCAACATTAGCTAGTGGGTCAAAATTCTCTGCTTGTGAATCCATACAACCCAGCACCTCATCTATAGCGTATACACATGACCCATTATCAACATTGGCTAATGCATCAAAGTTCTCTGCTAGAGGATCAGTACAACCCTGTACATCATCATCTCCACAAGAGCTAAAGCATGTAAGCATTAATACTGTAAAGGCAACACAAAAAATATTAGAAAAACGGTATTTATTCATTGATATAAATGTTTAATATGTTTAAAGAATATGAAAGCAAGTGTAAATTGATCAAACATATGCTACTAAATATAGTATTTAGATACATTAAGGTGTAAGTGTTGATGGAACTACACTTCCTCATCTTCATTTTTGTAGACTTAGAAGTTTAGTAACAGCTCAAAGAAAGCGCTTTATTAGAAAAATGATTGAATTAAGTGAAATCTTAGGAAAAATAAAGCTTAGAACAAATATCAGGTATGAAATGTTGGACTTAAAGAGGAATGAAACTCTACATTTGCATAAAAATTAGATAAAATGGGTGAACTCAATATCAATACAATAGAAGAAGCTATCAACGATATCAAAAAGGGTAAAGTAATTATTGTTGTTGATGATGAAGATAGAGAGAATGAGGGTGACTTTATATGTGCTGCTGAGCTGGTAACTCCAGAAACTATAAACTTCATGGCGACACATGGCAGAGGTCTTATATGTACTCCCGTGACTCAAAAGCGTGCGACAGAGCTGGAATTGAACAAAATGGTAAGTAGTAATACTGCTTTACATGAAACCGCATTTACAGTATCTATCGATCTAAAAGGTCAAGGTTGTAGTACTGGGATATCTGCATATGACAGAGCCACCGGTATAAAAGCTATGACTGTAGATTCCACTAAGCCATACGATTTTGCAAGACCAGGACATATATTCCCTCTTATTGCTGAAGAAGGAGGTGTACTGAGAAGAACTGGTCACACAGAAGCCGCAGTTGATCTTGCGAGACTAGCTGGTTTATACCCAGCTGGAACACTGGTAGAAATACTAAATGAGGATGGGACAATGGCCAGATTACCAGAACTTGTTGAGCTTGCGCAAAAGCATAACCTTAAGCTAATCACGATAAAAGATCTGGTTGCCTATAGAATGAACACCGAAAGGCTCGTTGAAAAAAAGATTTCTGTTTCTATTGATACAAAGTATGGTAAACTTGATCTAATGGGGTTCCAAGAAACCACTTCTCAATTAACGCATCTTGCTATACGTAAAGGAATCTGGGCAGAAAATGAGCCAGTACTTACAAGAGTACATTCTATTAATAATACTGGAAATGTATTAGGCGCCCTACTAGAAGGTTACGGTGAAGAATTACATAAGAGTCTTGAAATAATTTCTAAAGCAGATAAAGGTATTCTTCTGTACCTTAAAAATAATGAGGAAGAAAATCCGCTGTTAGCTAGTTTAGAAGCCTTAGAGAAACAACTTAAAAGTGGTGAAGAAATAAATCCTTTTCCACAAAAGACTCAAAGCGTACAACAGCGAGATCTAGGAATAGGTGCTCAGATATTAGGAGAGCTAGGCGTAACTAAGATTAAGTTACTAACTAACAACCCAAGAAAAAGAGTAGGCTTAATAGGTTACGGTCTTGAAATTGTAGAGAATATTCCTATTTAATCAAAACTGTTAAAATAAAAAAAGATCAGGGACCTCTCCCTGATCTATCTCAACAACTTTCTTAGATTAAAAGACCTTTATTGTAATAAGTTGTAGTTAGTCGACAACTACAAACTTTGTATATTCTGCATATCTGCCATAACTGACACGTAGTGTATAGGTTCCAGATTCCAACAAATTAAGATTACTGTTGAATGTCTTTACCCCTTTATTCATTACCCCCATAGATACCTGAGAGATTATTATTCCGTTGCTATCTATTATTCTATATCCAATATCAGAATCATCAGAAAACACGTCTACATCTACATTGAAATTATCACTTCCTGCAAGTAAATTAGGATACATCTTAAGTGGCATTCTTAAGAATCCTTTTCTAATAAATCCTGCACTTATAAAGCGTATTGATTTATTATCAATAAGTTGAAGTACATCTGAGTTTCCATCAGTATCAACCTTACTACTATTAGGTGCTGATACATTTCCTTTAGATATAAAGTCGTAATCGTTTGGTTGAATAAAGGTGACAATGTAATCTCCATCTGGTAAAAGATCAAATATATACTCACCATCTACATCTGTTACTGTTGAACTATATATTTCATTTCCGGTATTAGTAACTCTATATATTTCCACTTCTACCCCTTCTAATCCATCTTCTGAAGATGCTTTAAAACCATCATTATTTACGTCATCCCATGTCAATCCTGCTATAGATGCTCCCAAGAATATTCCACCATCGATATCTCTATCCTCTTCGCCAGGAGACAATTTAAAAATACTTGTGGTTCCATAACCATTAGAGCCATTGATATCAGAATCAGCGGAATCATCTCCTCCAATATCAGAAGGACTGAAATTATATACCTCATCTACATCAAATTTGATATAGTAATCAGTAGGGAATAGATCTTCGAACAAGTAGTAGCCAGCAACGCCATTAACCTCAGCAGTGGTCGTACTTGTTATAACTTCACCGTTAGCGTCATACAACTCAACTGTTACATCGTTGAGACCTGACTCACCGATGTCTTGTATTCCATTTCCATTGGTATCTATCCATAGTACATCACCTACGGAAGCTGACATTACATTTAATCCGATGTCAATAGTTTGATTATCTACTCCAGAAGTAAAGCTTATATAATCAGTAGTTCCTAATCCATTGCTATTTGTAATATCAGAGTCATCATCATTAACATTAGTTACACCAACAGAGAAATCAACTCCCATTTGAAATCCAACTTTTATATAATAATTCCCTGGGTCAATATCAGTAAATTGATAATAACCTGGTTTATTTTCATTGTCATTACGTGAAAAGACTCTATCAATTCTTGTTCCTGATTCATCTATAAGATCAACAATATAATCGTTAGCGCCTAGCTCATCAATATCTTGTATCCCATTATTATTTATATCAAACCAAACGTGGTTTCCAATATTCACACCATAGAAATAGCCTGCATTGACACCTGTAGTCGTTTGCGTAAAATCGACAAATTCAGTTGTAAAAACACCTGTGACATCAGAATCTATATCAGAGTTAGTCCCACTATTAGTTTTGGTTATTGTTGACGCTTCATCTAGATCATAGACTAATCTATATTTATCTGGAACAACATCATTAAATACAAATGAACCATCAGTTGCAGTTGTATCAGTGTCCATAACGGTACCCATTTCATTTATCAATAATACACCTATATCAGCTGTGCCTATCTCCTGTAAGAAGAGGCCATCACCATTAACATCTTCCCATACATTTCCAGAAATAGTTATTGATTCACCTTCAGTTTGTATTAAACCAGCGTTAATTCCTGTGATATTTTCTCCTGCTATGATATTAAAGACACCAGTATTACCATTAATAGGACTCGCATCAGAATCAAGTTTATCATCGGTCCCAGAATCCATAATCGTGTAACTGAATCCAGATGGTAAAATAAATTTGAGGTAATAATCTCCAGGCTGTACATTATCAAATAAATAAGATCCTCTCAAATCTGTTGTCGTCATAGTTGCCATCTGTCCCGTAGCCATTGTCATTAACTGTACATCTACGCCTCGTTGTCCCGTCTCTCCAATATTGAAAACACCATCTTCATTTGTGTCTTCCCATGTAATACCAGCGACAGTTCCAAATTCTTGAACCTTCACATATCCTGCATTAATTCCTGTTATAACTTCTCCTGCTGCTACATTAAATAATCCAGAATTTCCTGTCAATATATTGGCGTCTGAATCTAGTATATCATCAATGCCAGAATCCATCATCGTATAACTGAGTCCTGTTAGCAACTCAAAGTTTAAGTAGTAATCTCCTGGAGGAACCATATCAAATATGTAAGCTCCTGTAGTATCGGTCGTCGTAACTAACACCATCTGTGAGGTTAAATTTGACATGAGTTGTACTTCTATTCCTTCCTGTCCATTCTCACCATTATTGAAAACACCATCTGCATTTGTATCTTCCCATGTAGCACCACTTACTGTACCAAATTCTTGAATTCTCACGTATCCAGCGTTGATGCCTGTTATAATTTCTCCAGCAACTATATTAAATAACCCTGAATTCCCAGTCAGTATATCGGCGTCTGAATCCAATTTATCATTAATACCTGAATCCATCATCGTATAACTGAATCCTGTTGGCAACTCAAAGTTTAAGTAGTAATCTCCTGGCGAAACCATATCAAATATGTATGCACCTGTAACATCTGTCGTCGTAACCAACACCATCTGTGATG
>JALZVB010000033.1 GCA_023300835.1 Saprospiraceae bacterium
AAAGTTTCCTGTCGTAATTCTAGAGGCAAACTTCTTAGTATACAAAGGAGCAGGCTTAGATTTTAAGGCACTTTTCAATGCACCATTAACAATACTATTCCTTACTAAAGGATTGTTTTTATCCTTATCCGCTATGTCAAATGGGACAATGTCAAGTAATAATACATCCAAGCCAATATTTGCGAGATGACAGGCAATACCTGATCCCATAACACCAGACCCTAGGACTGCAACTTTCTGAATTCTATATTTCATTACAAAGTATTTATGTTCAACAAATTTCAAGTTTTTATTACTAGTTCGTGCATATTATCTTTTAAAAATTTAACTTCGAGTATAGTTTTTGAATAAAAGCTTTATAAATAAAGGGTTTAAGAAGAATATATTCCCAAGAAAAAATATTAAAAAGCCTCTTTTTCATCAATTCCTTTACTCTAAACCTCTAAATCTGCTTACCGATTATGGCTAAATATATTGACATGGATAACTTAAAGTTTATCCTTCACGAAGTTTTAAATGTGGAATCACTGTGTGAACTTCCGCGATATAAAGACTTTGATAAAGAAAGTTTTGATCTACTTCTAGACTCAACTAAGACATATGCTGATAACGAATTGTTTCCAGTGCATAGAGAAATGGATGCAGATCCAGCAAGGTATGAGGATGGTAAGATCATCGTTCATCCTATGGTGGGTAAGTTAATGACGGATGCTGGTGCCAACGGTACAATAGGTGCAACATTTGATTATGATGATGGTGGTATGCAATTGCCTAACACCATCTATGTAGCCAATGGACATATTGCCAGTTCTGCCAACAATCATGTAACAGGATATACGGGATTGACACATGGTGCAGCGCATCTTATTGTAAGTTTTGGAGAGCAAGTTCTCAAGGACACTTATGTTCCTAATATGCTTGCAGGTAAGTGGGCAGGCACTATGTGTCTTACTGAACCACAGGCAGGAAGTTCATTATCAGATATTACGACTTCTGCTAAGCTGAATGAGGATGGTTCGTATGATATTAAAGGCCAGAAAATATTTATTTCAGGAGGTGATCATGAATACTCTGAAAACTTTATCCACCTGGTAATGGCTAGAATGGAAGGGGCACCTGCTGGTATCAAAGGTGTTTCACTTTTTGTAGTTCCTAAGTTAAGAATTAAGGATGATGGGTCACTAGAGGCTAACAATGTAGACACGGTTGGCGATTTTCAGAAAATGGGCCAGAGAGGTTACTGTACAACACATTTAGCTTTTGGAGAAAAAGGATCTAGTAAAGGATGGTTAGTAGGACCACCTAATAGAGGATTGGCATGTATGTTCCAGATGATGAATGGCGCTAGAATAGATGTTGGTTGCACTGCAGCTTCAATTGCGACAGCAGCTTATCACGCATCTTTACAATACGCTAAAGAAAGACCACAAGGCAGAAGAATACTTTCTGGTGGTGCCAAAAATATAGAAGCAGAACAGACAACAATTATCAATCATCCAGACGTGAGAAGAATGTTGTTGTTACAAAAAGCAATAACAGAAGGTGCCGTTGCACTTATTATGCAAGCGTCTCTATATCATGATTTATCAGTAGCTGGTAGTGAAGATGAAAGAGAAAGATATCATGATCTTTTGGAATTATTGACACCTATGGTCAAGACTTATCCATCAGAGAAAGGACAAGAATCTATCAATAATGGCCTACAGATATTTGGTGGTTATGGTTTCTGTACTGAATTTCCATTAGAGCAATTCTATAGAGATATACGGATCACGTCATTGTACGAAGGAACGACGGGGATACAATCTCTAGATTTACTAGGTAGAAAAGTCATCATGAAGAATGGCGCGACGATGAAAGAATTCACTAAAGAAATTATCTCTGTTATAAAAGCAGCTGATAACTATGATGAGTTGAAGCCATATGCATTACACCTCAAGAATGCTTCTAAAACACTTGAAGAAACATTAATGCACCTTCTACAGTTTGCTATGAGCGGTAATCATGAGAGATACATCGCCGATGCTAATATATTTATGGAGTTAATGAGTACAGTTACGATCGCTTGGCAATGGTTAAAAATGGCTACTGTAGCTAAAACAGCATTGGTAACAGGTAAAACAACTTACTCAACAACATTCTATGAAGAGAAAATTCATACTATGAAATTCTTCTTCAAATACGAATTGACTAAAATTTCTAGTTTATCTGAAACTTTAAAGCATCCAGATACATTAACAATTGCAGAGGAGAACAAAGCTGTCTTCGCTTAATAAATTTAAGACTAAGATTAAAAACACAACACAATAAAAATGATAGATCAACAAGTAATAGATCAATTCAATAAAGCTGCTGCAAATGCGGCTCCTATCGGAGGAACGATCAAGTTCGTATTAGATGATAAAGCACTTATTATTGATGGAACAGGTGATACTAACACTGTTTCTACTGAAGATGGAGAAGCTGATTGTACGATTACGACTTCTCTAGAAACACTTATGAAATTGAGATCTGGAGATCTGAACCCTATGATGGCTGTCATGGGTGGTAAAGTAAAAATAAAAGGTGATATGGGTTTAGCGATGAAATTACAGTCTTTATTAAGCTAATCTCGCAGATATCACTTGAAGTAATATAATTTATAAGAAGCTCTTGTTCATTAGAATGGCAAGAGCTTTTTTTATTCCTTAAACTTGCATTCTCTTTCTAATAAAATAAAAAGTAATGAAATTACTCGTTTGCATTAGCAAAACACCAGAGACTACTGCCAAGATAGCTTTTAAAGATGGCGATACAACTTTTGACGAGTCAGGAGTTCAATATATAATGAATCCATATGATGAATGGTATGCGCTTGTAAGAGCCATCGAATTGAAAGAAAAGCACGGCGGAACAGTAACTGCAATTAATGTAGGTCCTGCAAGCAATGATGTTATAATAAGAAAGGCACTTGCAATAGGTGCAGATGACGCTATAAGAGTAGATGGAGAAGCTAGTAGCACAATGTTTGTCGCTAAGCAAATTGCAGAAAATGCGAAAGACTATGACGTTGTACTTCTAGGAAAAGAAACAATAGATTACAATGGTTCTGAAGTAGGCGCTATGGTATCTGAGTTGCTAGATGTGCCATATGTTTCTTACGGTACTAATCTTGAAGTAGAAGGCACAACAGCTACTGTAACAAGAGATATAGAAGGTGGATCAGAGACTTCTGAAATAGCATTTCCACTTGTTATAAGTGCAGCTAAAGGAATGGCAGAACAACGTATTCCTAACATGAGAGGAATCATGCAAGCTAAAAGAAAACCACTTAATGTGGTTGCTCCAGTAGCTGTAGATAACAATGTTGTTGTAGCCCGTTATGAATTGCCATCTGGCAAGTCAGCTTGCAAAATGATAGATGCGGATAATATGGATGAACTTGTAAGACTCTTACAAGAAGAAGCTAAGGTCCTTTAAGAACACATTATTAGAATTAAAAATTAAACCAATAAGA
>JALZVB010000034.1 GCA_023300835.1 Saprospiraceae bacterium
TTTCTGAATAATCACCAGTAAACACGGTATATTCTTCACATTCCAAATCAACTTTATCTTGAATCAAGCATTTAGCAAAGCAGGAACCAGGTTTACTTGGCATACCTTTTTCAGTGGATTCGTCTATATAGTTAGGATCATCTGAATAGTCATACTGGTAGGCTTTACAGTTAGATAGTAGTAAGATTACTGTTATATAAAGGATACTTGTAAGTGGAATATGTGGCTTCATAAATATTTTGTTCTATATCACTAAACTATGTTAACTACTCTCAAGGTAGGTATCTGCCTTGAAATTCCTCCCTCTTAATCCCCCTCCAGAGGGGGACATATTTTACTTGTTCCACTCTTTTAGTTTGACACATCCGTTATTTCTGTCGCTGGCGGGGACTAGGGGGTGGAACTTTAGCATTATCTCTGATCCAGTCTCCAATCATAATGCTAACATCGTCTATTCTTTTTAATACTTCCCATGAAGAGAACCTTAATGTAACAAACCCTAATTCTAATAGATTCTTGTCACGAATATTATCATTCTTAATAGCTTGTTCATCGTTATGTGAAAATCCATCAACTTCAATTACCAATCACAATGGAAGACAAACAAAATCTGCAATATAATTCCTTATCGGTCTTTGTCTTCTAAACTGGTAACCCATCATCTGCCTTCTACTCAGAACATATTTCCATAGACAAGCTTCAGATTTAGTCATGCCTTTGCGATTAGCTTTAGCAAAGTTTTTAAGTCTACTGTTGTAATAGTTGTTGTTCGTTACTTTATTCTCCTATTGGAATTCACCTTACTAAAGGTAAGAATTAAATCATGAATAGTCTGTCAACTCTATCCATCAATTCCTCCCCCTTAATCCCCTCCAGAGGGGGACATATTATCTTTGCTCAACTCGCGGAGATAAACATTCTATTTTCAAATTAGCTTAACCCTCTTAAAACTGCATCTCTACCACAGCTCTATCTACTGGTCCATTGAGTGGTGGATTGCTCTTGTAGATCTTAACAGTTGCACCTGTAACATTGTCTACTTTTTTTATCTTTTCAATAATATTAAAAGCAACTGTTTCTATAAGCTTTTTGGTAGCTTTCATTTCTTCAGCGACGATATTATAGACTTCTTCGTAATTGACGGTGTCATAGATGTTATCATCCATAGAATCAAAACTTTTGACTTCTACACTTACGTCACAGCTGAAGTTATTGCCTTTTTTTCTTTCTTCATCATAGAAACCGTGATAGGCAAAAAAGTTAAGGCCTTCTAACGATACAATTGTTTTCATTTTAATTTTTTAGGATAAAAAAAAGCTGACCTCAATTGATAAGGTCAGCTTGTATAATGTATTCTATTTCTTGTTATTCGTTTACTTTTCAAAAACTTCAATCGTCTTTTTAGCCGTTACAAGATCTGTAAATTTTCCTTTGAATCTTGTTGCTCTTACCATATGGTTGTCTATCCAGTGATAATTACCACCTCTGGGTTTGCCCATCATCATACCGTGATATTTAAATCCATGTTCTACTAGCCATGCCTCAGTAACTGTTCTGTGATCTTCAGTACGCGAGGTAAAAAAGGTTATAATATGACCTTCATCGTACCACTTATTAAGAATGACGAGTGCATCTGGGTATACCTCTGCCGTAGCCATTCTTTCAGGCTCCTCATTAGGAATATCATCACAGATGGTTCCATCTATGTCGATAAGATAATTCTTAACCTCTGATGAAAGAACAGGGCTTAAGAGATTCCCATCCTTGTCTTGTAGTTTATTTAATTGATTATCTGACATTTTAACAATTTGAACCAGAATTCTGGTATTAATAAATAGGTATGATTTATCCCTTCACTCTTTATTCTCAATCGAATACAATGTATTTCGCAGGATCTATCGGAACACCATTTTTCCATAACTCTAGATGCACATGAGGACCACTGGTAAATTCTCCCGTATTTCCTATAATCGCTATGGCCTCACCTGATCCTACTTTCTCTCCTATCTTAGAGAGTAATGTAGAATTATGTTTATATACCGATACCAGATTACTGCGATGTTGTATACTTATCGTGTTCCCTGTTTTGGCAGACCAATCAGCATTTATAACAACACCGTCTTGTATGCTTCTTATAGGTGTTCCCTTTTCTGCTACAATATCCGTTCCTAAATGATTCTCATTCAAATCAAACCCTGCACTGATTTCTCCTTTTAATGGGCTATAGAAATAGAAGTGCTCTACTGGTAGGTTACCCGATAGTTGATTTTCATTGTTATCTTCTATATTCCCATCAAGGTTGTCAATTTTCAACTTAGAGGGGTTCAACATGTTCTTTATACCTTCTGTATATATCCGTTGAGCATCCAGTTCCGTTTCTATGTCTTCTACCTTAGATAATAAGGTTATATACTCCTTATTATTATTGACATCAGCATAGCCAGGAATCATATAACGTAAAGGCGTATAAGAAAACAGCAGATATGTTGATATCGCCACTAAGCATACTAGAGTGGCTACAAAAGCCAACATACTCAGTAGAGATAATCTGGTAGAATTGATTTCTCCTAGTGTATCGTCGTCCAGTAAGACAAGTCTGTATTTATTGCTGAGTTTAGATCCCAAGTAATATTGTATTTAACCTAAAGTTAGAATAAGCGCTAATATAAATTATTACAATCATTTAGATAAGCTATCATTAATGGAACGGTAGCATATATGATAAAAAATCTTAATATTTGTAGATTCATTTAGTTTCAAGGCTGATATTATAATATTTTGCTCGTATATCAGTTATAATTTACGGTCAAAGTGGTGTTAAAACTTCATTTTGCTGTCAAACTATAGTAGAACGCATATAATTAGATGGGCTGATGCTTTTTTACATCACTTAATAAAATTACAGGTTACTTTGAAATATATAAACTACAAACTTGTCTTTCTCATATCCTTATGTCTTATCATAACTATATGTAACTCCTGTTCTACAACTAAGTCCAAGGAAGATGAGACCAAATTCAAGAAGTTGTATCACAACACAACGTCTAGGTTCAACGGCTATTTCAATGCACAACTCCTTATGGATGCCACCATGGTAAGTCTTCAGGATATGCACCAGGATAACTACAATGGGACACTGGAGGTCTATGACTACATCACAGTCGATAATCCCTTGTCCGTTGCGCCAGATATGGATAAAGCCATAGAAAAGGTATCGACGATAACAGTAATACACGAAAACAGCAATTATGTTGATGACTGCTATCTATTGATGGGGAAGGCTCAATACCTTAAACAAGATTATGCCTCAGCCGAAGAGACTCTACTATATTTTGAAGAGCAATTCAACCCTAAAAACCCTTATGGTAGAGCTTATGTAAAGTCCAAAAATGATCGTAACAATGGTAAACGTTCCAATGATGAGATCAAAGAAGAAAGAAAAATAAAAGAAAAAGAAAGAGAAGAAGCAAAGAAAGTAAGAGAAAAAGAAGATAAAGAAAGGAGAAAAGAAAGAGAAGAGGCAAATAAAAAAAGAAAAAAGGAATCCAAAGATAAAAGTAAAAGAGGTGGAAAAACAAGAGCTCAATACGAAGCTGAGCGAGAAGCCAAAAAAGCTAAGGCTGATGCTGATGCTGCCGCAAAAGTAAAAGCAGAAGAAGCAAAAGTAATAGCTGAAGAACAAGCAAAAATAAAAGCAGCAGAAAAAGCTAAAGAAGATAAAAAGGCAGCCAAGAAAGCAGCCCTAAAGGATCAAGGAGAAGGTGCTGTATTCAAAAACAAAACAGCCTATTATGAAGGATTGTACTGGTTAGCCAGAACTTATATAGAGACCAACCGGTATTCAAGTGCATCTACCTTACTAGATAGGTTGGCTGACGTAGCACCATTAGAAAATGGACTTGATCAAAAACTTCCTGCCGCACGTGCTCACCTACTTATGAAAACTGGGGATATGGATGAAGCCATATATGAATTAGAGAATGCTATTGAACTTGAAGATGACAAAGGTCTGAGAGCAAGATATGCATTCATACAAGGACAGTTGCATGAGCAAAGTGGCAATACACCGCTTGCTTATGATGCGTATAAGAGATCAAGTAAACTAAGCCCTGACTACGAACTTAAGTTTAATGCCGCACTTAACGAATTGAAATTATCGTACAAAACAGGCCAAACGACCAAGCCTATAGCTATAAAAAAGTTAGAGAAAATGGAAAAAGAGGCTAAAAATAAGCCTTTCCAAGATCAGATCTATTTTACAATGGCACAGATCAGACTTGATAGTAAGGACGTTGTAGGTGCGATTGCAGATTTTGAAAATGCCATTGCCGTATCTGGCAATAATAAAAATGTACAGCTTGAAGCTCATTATAAGTTAGCTCAGCTACTATTTGAACAAGGCGAATATAGAGAGTGCAAGAAATGCTATGATAAAACATTAGCCTTAATGCCTAAATCAGATAACCGTCAAAAGGAGGCCTCTAGATTCTCTAAAAACTTAGCTGATATTGCTACCAATATAGAAATCATAGAACTGCAAGATAGCCTCATGAAACTAAGTAGGTTATCAGAGTCAGAATTGTCAGAAATAGCTAAAGTTGGATTAGAAGAAAGAGAGAAAAATAATAAAGACGACTTGGGAAAAAAACCTGAAGACATACGTAAAGGTGCATTTGCTAATCAAAGGCCACTCAACACAGGAAGAAGTAGCTTTTTTGCTTATAACAGCGTAGCACTTAATCAAGGTAAGGTAGAATTTAAACGATTATGGAAAGATAGAACACTAGAGGACAACTGGAGAAGGTCTCTAAGAACTGACCTAAGCGCAGAAAGTATAGTAACTGCAGATGGCCTTGGGCAAGATGAAGATAAGGTCTATACTGAACAAGAACTGAAAGACTATTTAAGAGACATTCCTAGAAATGATGCACAGAAAAAATCAGCTAATAGAAAGATTCAAAATGCCTTGTTCAATTTAGGCGTACTATTCCGAGAAAGACTCAGGGATTACGAAAACTCTATCGTAAATCTAGAAAGATTAGTAAGAGAATATCCAGAATATGATAAACGAGACGAAGCTCTTTTCTACATTTACTTATCATATCAAGATCTGGAAAAGTATTCTAAAAGTGATGATATCATACGTAAAATGAAATCTGAGTACCCAGATTCCAAATTTACCAAACTCGCTACTGATCCTACATATGCCGCATCACTAAAGGCTAGCGAAGACAATATTGGCGCTTACTACGATAGAACATATATATTATTTGAGCAAGGTAACCACCAAGCTGTTGTAGATAGAGTTGCAGACAAGAGTAGGTTGTTTAAAGAAAAAACAGACTATGATGCTAAACTCGCACTGATAGGTGCTATGAGTACTGGAAACCTACAGGGTAAAGACGCCTATAGAAAAAGTCTAGAGCAACTCGTTAAAAGGTATGCTAAAACACCAGAAGAAGTAAAGGCAAAAGAAATTATCAGATTCTTAAAAGGTGACAAAGAAGCATTCGATGAGATTCTGTATGATGAAGCATTGGATAAGTTCACAATGGATGATAAGAAGTTACACTATATATTTATTGTAACTTATAACTTAGATCAGAAGTTGTTTCAGAAAGCTAAAATTGCTATTTCTAATTACAATAAGAAATATCACAGAAGCAGTAATCTACAGATAAGTACAATCTCTCTTAATCCTGCCAAGAAAACAGAAATCATCTTGGTCAGATCTTTTGAAAACAAGTTATTGTCTATGCAATACTACTCAGGTGTAGAAAAAAACTTGGATGACTTTATCAATAAAATTGATACTAAAAAAGCAGGTGACGAAGATATACCATTTGACATCTACCCTATTACTCAGAAGAATTATAGAGAAGTAATAAAGCAGAGATCTATACAATCCTATAGATCATTCTTTGATAAACAATACCTAAAGAAAGGATAGCATAATTCTAATTACAGATTTAAGTATAGATATAGAGAGTTGTGAACGTTGTTCATGACTCTCTCTTTTTTTGGTAATAAGTATAATGTGAGCACTCTCCATGGCCAATATAGCAGTCTAGAATAGTTATTGTAACTTTTATCTTCTGTATCCTTTATCTTCTATAAGTAAGGTTTTCCATTATAACAGATAGGCCTGTAAATTCAATAACGTTAATACAAAGGAATGTCGACGTAAAAGAGTCTTGTCAAATAGCGGCATTTTTTATACAACCATTCTAAATACCTTTCTTATTTCAAAAACTCAAAACCAAGCCTATTTCTTGAGATCGTTGTTCTGATTTCATCCTTAATTTAATGTTTTCTAGCTTACTTCTTTTATGAAAATTAGGGCTCTCCTTTAACAATTTTCTTTTTCTACTCTTTTTTATTGGACCTAGAATGGAATTGGTTATTAGCATAAGTATTCCAGAAACTAATGAACCGCCTATGGTAATACCAGCTTCACCACAAATATCCCCGTCACATGTATAGTCCACAATTCCTGCCGCCACCATCATTCCAAGAAATGAATAATTGACTATGCGTTGTGTTTTTCTTGTTCTATTAAATCTCTTAAACCTTTTATGGTCATCTTTGGTTTGAGAAAACACATGTTCAAACTTGTGCAATGAGGCAACTTTAGTCCCATCGCTAAATTTGTTTTTAGATATTTGGGTAAATTCTTGACTGTTTTGACAAAAGATACTTGCACTGATAAACAGATACAAAAAGGGTAGTCTTATTTTTTTGGAATACATATTATTGTAGTTGGTTATTCTAGCTCTGACTAACTTTAAATACTTTGATTATAGATTTAAATAATAAACGCCTGAGGTATATGTGGCAGTATCAAATTATAATAAAAGGTTCATGATTCATAATATCAATCATAAAAAGCACTTAAAGCCTTAGAAATTTAATATGTCTCGCTTATAAGAACTTACCTTTGGGCTATTGCATTATAATGATGCATCAAGACCTATCTGCTTAATATAATAAGCCTATCTAACTAGATCGCGAAATGAAAAACATAGCATATACCCTCTTTATAGTCCTCAGTCTACAATATTCCGTTTTGGGTCAAGTCGATAATTACTCAGGCGGCTACAATGGTCAGAAATTTGACTGGTTTTTATATTATTTAGAGAATAATTATGTTGACTCGTTGAACACGGATAGTCTAACAGAAATGGCGCTCAGACGTGTTGTCAAGGAACTAGATCCTTGGTCTCGATACCAATCTAAGGAAGATCTACAGGCACAACTCGATGCCGATAAAGGTTATTCAGGCAAAGGGATAGGGTTCAGTTATTACTTTCATGAGAATACGGCCATTGTCACCTACATAAATAGAGATGGACCGGCTGACATAGCGGGACTAAAAAGAGGCGACCTTATTATCTCTTGCAATAACATAGATGTCACAGGTGATAACTCGACGCAGTTTTCTGATATTACTAAAAGTGAAACTATAGATAACCTCCACTTAGAAATAAAAAGAAAAGGTGTCTCTCAAAAGTTAATTGTCGTTAAAAATAATGTGCCTTGGTTCAGCATTCATGGTTACTATATGATTGATGATAAAAACGCCTATATCAAGATAGGGACTTTTACCATCAAGGCTATGGAAGAATTTTCAGCTGCACTTTCACATCTCAAGTCTCTAGGTGCCGTAAATCTAATCCTAGATCTGCGCGGTAATATGGGAGGTGTAAGAGATCAATCTCTATTGTTGGCCGATGCATTTCTGCCTGTGGGTAAACTGGTCAATTATGCACAAGGTGTCAATATGCCTAGGACAGATTATATCTCTGCGGCTGCAGGTCAATGCTTGACAGGTAAAGTCGTCTTGTTACAAGATGGTAAATCAGCATCAGCCTCTGAAATATTTATATCAGCCCTACAAGAAAATGACAGGGCTATCGTCATGGGAAAATCTACTTACGGTAAGGGACTCATTCAACAATCCTATTTACTCGGAGACAGTTCATCTATAAGATTAACTATAGGTAAATATTATACACCTACAGGAAGACATATACAGCGGATAGGAAGCAATGAAGAAGATTGGCTGCGACCATATCTATCTAAATTGAACGAAAATGCCTTTACGGCACAACTGGATATAGGGTCGGAATATCAACAGAAAACACTGAACGACAGAACATTCCTTGCTGGTCCAGGAGGAATCATTCCTGACATCTATTATCAGGCACCGCATATTGATTACGACTTATACAACAAACTCAATAATGCGTCATTACTATATCCATATGCAGTAAAATACGTACACGATTATAGAGAGTTGATATATAAGAATTATAATGGTATTAAAGCGTTTATAAATGACAAAACGATAGACCGTAATATCAACAGTAATTTTGGCTACTACGTAGAAGATAAGAGACCAGAAATCTACCTACCGAGAACCCTTCCTGACAATATTATGAATCAACTAAAAACTTGGATGGCGTCTCAACTATGGGAAGACAATGCTTACTACGAAATGAAGAATCAATCAGATAATCTTATTGAAAGAGCCGTTGAGGTCATAGACTCAAAAATATTTGACAATATGAACATCTCATATTAAGTCAAAGTGCTGGAAATACGCTACATACTGGGAAACTAATAAAATACTGTAGAAAGACATGATCAATACAACTACCTTACAATCAGTAAGTTACACATAATATACTTTTGTTATTGTAGACGGTTTGTAGTGCACGTGTAGTTCTATTGTCACACAATAGTGCCATTGAGAGCGATTGTATTATTTACTTTTGCTGATAGGATTTTTAAGGGTATTAAATTTCTCAATTTATTTAATTAAGGGTAGAGAATTCAGCACAATAACAGAATTGTGCTGGATTCTCATTTTAAGTCAAGGGGAAAACTTCCATTAGCTTTTTTAATATTAGCCAATTTTGACCCTTTTTTAACATAAAAAAGGTGTCTAACTATTGAAAGTTAAGACACCTTTTTTTATTTCTGATTAGACCTATATTTAATCTACTATCTAGCTATTGCCGTAGCTCGCTTCTCTCTTATTACTGTCACTTTTACTTGACCTGGATACTGCATTTCATCTTGAATTTTCTGAGAAATCATAAATGCTAAATCATCAGCAAACTGATCACTTACTTTATCACTTTCTACAATAACTCTAAGTTCTCTTCCTGCTTGTATCGCATAGGCTTTCTGTACACCTTCATAAGATAAGGCTAGGTCTTCTAACTCTCCTATCCTCTTGAGGTAACTTTCTAATATCTCTCTTCTTGCTCCTGGTCTAGCACCTGAGATAGCATCGCAAGCTTGTACTAGTGGAGATATAATATTATTCATTTCTATCTCGTCATGGTGAGCACCGACTGCATTAAGTATTACTTCATGCTCGCCTACTTTTTTCAACATCTCCATGCCTAATAATGCATGTGGCAACTCTGACTCTTCTTCTGCAACCTTTCCTATATCATGGAGTAGGCCGGCTCTTTTAGCCATTTTGATTTGCTTCTTATTCATTCCCAGTTCTGCAGCAATAGTACCACATAGTGTTGCTGTTTCTATTGAGTGCTTCAGTAGATTCTGACCATAAGAAGATCTGAATCTCATTCTACCTATCATTCTTACAATCTCAGGCTTGATACCGTGTACATCTAAATCAATGACTGTTCTTTCTCCTATTTCCTTTATCTGATCTTCTAGTTGCGTAGATACTTTTTCTACAGTTTCCTCAATTTTTGCTGGATGGATCCTTCCATCTGCCACCAGTCTCTTGAGTGATAGTCTACAGATCTCACGTCTAATAGGATCAAAACTAGATATTATGATTGCCTCAGGCGTATCATCTACAATTATCTCAGCGCCTGTAGCAGCTTCTAGAGCTCTAATGTTTCTTCCTTCTCTACCTATGATCTGACCTTTGATATCATCACTTTCTAGGTTGAATACAGAAACTGTGTTCTCAATTGTGTATTCAGCTCCCATTCTCTGGATCGCTTGGATAATTATTTTCTTAGCTTCTTTAGCTGCTGAGGCTTTGGCATCGTTGATGATCTCTTTTTCGATGGCAAGCGCATCTGTTTGCGCCTTACCTCTTATTGCTTCCATCAACTTTTCTTTGGCTTCAGCTTCAGTTAACTTAGCTATAGATTCCAATTGCTTGATTCTATCTTCGTTAGCAGTTTCAAGCTCTGATTTCTTTTTGGCAACAATTTTAAGCTGTTTAGCTAGGTTCTCTTTTATAACTCCTACTTCTTGCTCTCTTTGCTCTATACTTTCTTTTTCAGATTTGAATGAAGATTTTTTAGACTTTAAATCTTTTTCCATAGAGATGACTTCCATCTCTCTTTCCTTCATTTCTACTTTCTGATCTGCCTTATAAGTCTGATACTTATTCTTGAGTTCATTATACTTATCCTTAGCTTCTTGGATTTTCTTTTGTTTAATTTGCTCATTCTTAGTTTTTGCTATAGCTAGACTGTTGTCAGCTTTAGAGGTAGCATCTTCTATCTTACGTGTTGCTGTTATTTCAGCTTGCTTGAGGGTAAGATCTGCTTTCTGATTTGCCTCTTCTATCTTTCCTATTGTTGATTTCTTTACGCCTGCACTTGTCAGAATGTAACCTAAAACCAACCCTATAATAGAACCTACTATAGGAATCAAAAGATTTTCCATACGTCAATTATTTTTTATCGTTTATATTAAAAACAGCTATACTGAAGGGGGCCTTGACTTAGTGTCATCTTGTCGAGAACGGGAGGAAAAATTCTTTAAAGTCGTTATCTCTAATGATTCTTGAGATCGTATTTATATAAATGCTTCAGAATTATGAAGCTAATGAATTTATTATGTGCTATTACTTATTCAAAGTAATGGTTCCATGTCATTTCTACCTCTCTATTGATGGCCTAAGATCAATTTTTCTACCTTTTTATAACTGCTATTTCTTGTTATTGGACCAATAATATCCACTTTTGGATTTTATTAAAATTTATTCACCAAAGTTAATCCATTTTTTTTAATGATTGCGTGCCATTAAGTTCTTATCTGCGCCGTCAATTTAGCCTCAAAGTTCTTAATAAGTTGTTGCATGACCTTGTCTATGTCTTTGTCTTTCAATGTTTTAGAGTCATCTTGAAAGGTAAACTTGACAGCATACGACTTCTTGCCAGCACCAAGTTGCTCTTCGTTTCTATATATATCAAATAACTGAATGTCAGAAATAAGTTTCTTTTCTGTTTTTTGGGTAACCGCTAGAATATCCTGGAATGTAACACTGTCATTTATAACAAGCGCCAAGTCTCTAGAACTTGTAGGATATTTGCTTATCTCTTTCATCTCCACTTGCACCTTCTTGGCTGACTTTACCATTGATTCTGCATCTATCCATGCCGCAAATACATCTTGCGAAACACCTGCGGTTTTCAATAACGACCTAGATACAGCTCCCAATATTGCAATTGTCTTATCACCTCTGTAGTACTCTAGCCCATAACTGAAAGCTGAAGACGTTGTTTCCCTCACTTGAAAACGGGTAATATTTACCTTATTAAGTATCTCATGTGCCCAATACTTAATTGAGTAAAAGTCTGCAGCAGACGCTGTATTGTTCCATGCACTTACTCCTGATTTTCCAGTAATAAATAAACTTAAGAACTCTGTTTCTACAAATTTCGTTTCTCCGTTGATTTCTGATTGTGCATATTGCTTGCCATACTCAAACAGCTTGACATCCATCTGCTGATGATTATTGTTATGGGCGACACTGCCTAGACCACTTAGTATAGGTTCAGGCCTCATCACATCAAGATGGATATTACTTGTATTGTTAACAAACACTAATGATTCATGCGCAGTTGCGTCATACTTCTTGCTTTCTGACAATGACAAGCCCATCATTTCATTGAACCCATTAGCAGCCAGATGATTAGATATATTGTTCTGGATCTGTCTTTTAGTTGGGTTGTCTTGATAAGTGATATTTGTCTTGAGTTGGGTTGGATTAGGGACTTTATTGAACCCATATATTCTCAATATCTCTTCTATAATATCCACATCTCTCAGAACCTCAGCTTTGTTAGTGGGTACCTTGACCATAAACTGGTTATTGTCCATATGTACTACTTCCATTTCTAGGGCAGTCAAGATATTATCAACTTCTGCTTGTTCTAGCGTTGTGCCTATGATCTTATTAACCTTATCATAACTTACTAGAATTTCTCTAGGCTTGATTTCTTGTGGATATATATCAACCATTTTACTCGTAACGGTAGCGCCTGCATATTCCTTAAGTAATAAAACGGCTCTCTTAAGCGCATAGGTTGTATTGTTAGGATCACTGCCTTTTTCATATACTTTAGCCGCATCTGTCCTCAAGAGATGTTTGGTACTACTTCTTCTTATGTACCCTGCATCAAAGTGAGCTGATTCCAAGAAAATTTCAGTAGTGGTATCCGTCACACCAGAGTGAGCTCCACCGAATACACCGGCTATACACATAGGCGCATCGTTGCCATCACAGATCATAAGGTCCGTTTCTAGCAATAACCTTTCTTGCTCGTCTAGTGAAAGGAAAGGCGTTTTATCGGCAAGCGTTTTGACACGTATTTCTTTATTACCTATTTTAGCAAGATCAAAAGCATGTAGCGGCTGCCCCAGCTCGTGTAACACATAGTTCGTTATATCTACTACATTGTTAATGGGTCTTACGCCTATGGCTTGCAGACTTGTCTGTATCCATTCAGGAGAAGGTCCTATGGTAAGATTAGACAATGTTACGCCAGAATATCTGGGACAGGCCTCGGTATTATCTACAGTAACCTTTACCTCATGTAATTCTTGGTCTATAGCATATGATGCCACATCGGGTTTCATAACTTGACTATTCCAGCTTTTATTAACCTTGAGATAAGCGGCTAAGTCCTTAGCGACACCTAGGTGACAAGTGGCATCCGATCTGTTAGGTGTAAGTCCTATATCAAATACATGGTCATCCTCTAACTTATAGTAATGGCTTGCCAATGAACCCACAGGCACCTGTTCTGGCAGTACCAGGATTCCATCATGACTGTTGCCTAGGCCTAGTTCGTCCTCTGCACATATCATTCCTTCTGATAGTTCACCTCTTATCTTACCTTTCTTTATTTTGAAGTCACCGCCTTCAGCATCATATAGTACAGTGCCTATCGTTGCAATTAGCACCTTCTGACCTAGCGCAACATTAGGTGCTCCGCACACGATGCTCAAGGGTTCTACACCTCCGACATCTACTTTGGTCACTGATAACTTATCCGCATTGGGATGTTTACTACATTCTGTTATATGTCCCACGACGACACCTTTCAGTCCGCCCTTGATCTGTTCAACTTTTTCTATACCTTCTACTTCTAGCCCGATTGCTGTCAGAATCTCTGACAATTCATCTCGTTCTAGATTATAATTGATATAATTTTTTAGCCATTTTTCTGATAGATTCATAATTGCTATTGATTATAAGGTGCAAAGATAATTCTTTTGGAGAGCTGACTCTTATATGTCCGTTTTTTATATACGAAGTTGGTTAAAACAGTTCACAAGACTATTCTCTGGCTTGAATTATTCTATCCTAAAGTAAAAAAAGGCCAACTCGTTACTGAGTTGGCCTTCACTTTATTTTTTTTGCACAATTACGCTTACCTTCTTTACTTAAGCGTCATTCTGAACACAAATCCACCAGAATAATTGGTTGTAGGATATGGATTAACACCATAAGGCCTATTCCTATTGTAATCAAAAAACATTCTTATCGTTACATTTTCATTGAGAATGTAATCAGCTGAAGGCTGGAATTGCCAGCTTCTACTTCCTCTAGTCGCATCACTCTTGGTCTGAAGGTCAAGCCTGTGCACATAGGATATGTTGTCATTGAAAGAGAAATTAACCATAAGTGTGATATCACTTCCTCTGGTAGAGTTCACTTTACTACGAGAACTTCTGCCTGTTTGAGCATCTTTATCTTTGTCGTCTTTGTCCTTGTCACTTACTTGTGTTGTACGTGATCGTGTTCGTTTTTTGGCTTTCTTCTTTAGAAATTTTGAATCTTTCCATGTATAACCAAACCCAAACACATAACCTTCCTGTACGTCTTCTTGTAATTCACTTGATGTGTTAATAGACAGTTGTAGATCTCTAGATTTCTTATATGCGAATTCTAAGTTCATATCCCCTTTAGTCTTCATCTTAACACCTATGATAGGGTTAAATTGCTCTGAGATCTGAATGCTAGGCACTTCCACTCTCGTATAATAGTTGCCATTCTCTCTCAAGTTACTATATGGGTCACTGCTATTATACTCGACATCACTATTGAAGTTATTAACTCTCAACTTAGATGAATATCCATGTTCTATGAGAAAGCTTGAGAACCTGTCTTTGAACCATGGTGTTTTGCTCAGTCCATCATATCGGAGGTTCCAGTTAGGTTTAGGTACATAACTTCTACTCCTGATAGATTCTTCTAGATCTAGTTCTATTTCATTGGCATCCTGATTGGTATATGCTGCTAAGAAAGCTGGTACTAGAACAGCTGAACTTTGTTTACCGTATCCTTCTGCATAGAGTACCCCATCTTCTAAGTGAGAATCTATAGGACCTTCTCCGTTTTCATTAGGAAGTCTATATGATATTGTACTTCTATTATTTTCAAATACATCAAACAATTCATCTATGTCTCTATTGAACAAGGTGTTCATATTGAAATAACTTATGTCAAATGAACCCACATCTCTTCTAGCGATATGATTGAATGTTACATCGTTAATGTCTTTACCTGCCTTGAATTCCTCTGAATGAGAGGTACGGTAATTCTTGGTAAACTCAATATCTACCTTGAATGATTTCCAAGGTTCCAATTTGAATTTGGCTTGGATGTTCTGAGCCTTAGTCTGGATAACTTCTTGGTTGAGACCAGGACTCTGTGTAATCCAACCTTTGGCAGCTGAAGCATCCAGGTAATTATCAGGATTATCTGCTGAGATATCAGGTTGTGAACCAAATACAAACCCTAGCCCAGGCGCACTGAAGTCATTTGTAAGTCCCAAATATTTAGGTGCTAGTGTAAATCCAGGGATAACAGTAGTGAAATCTTCTTTGTATGTTAATCTTGCAGATCTCAACATAAAAAATGGTCTCAACAACAATCGCTCGACAGTTGATATATCTCTTTCGTTTTTTCTACTTACTTGCTTACCTTCCTTATCCTTACTTACAGTAACTCGATCGTTCTTAGATTTATTAGTCCTTGATGTTTTCTTCTTTTTACCTGCTCTTGCCTTTTCTAGCTTACTAGCGTATTTACTCTTTTTGTAAAGCTTATCAAAAGACAAATTAGCCGTTAATGATCTACTCTGTCCATTCTGAATAACTCCTGGCAAATCAAAGCCAAAGTTATCTTGAATAAGTGCACCTGCAGACCAGCTATAATCTGTTCTATATTGCGCCTTGACATCTACCCAATCTAAAAACGGCAGATACTTAATAGGCACTGTCCAGTTAAGAGATGCATTATGTGTATAGTTTGTATTTCTACCGCCAGATTTTAGATTATCTCTCCAATAACTTCTGGCAGAATCTGCTGTTACGTTACTAATTGTATCCTTGAGTTGATTTACCCATACTCTATCATCAGGATTCTCTTCTATTCCTATCTGTCTGAGTTCATCAATGTAAGATTCATTAGTGGCAGAAAAATTGAATTTTATACTCTTAGCGAAATTCCAATTAAGGTCATATCTTCTCTGCCAGTCAAATCTTCTGTCATCGAATTCATAAATAGGCGTTTCTGGAACACGGTATCTTCTCGTGGACACAAACCTATTAATATTAGACCCAAAACCTATAGAGTTAGGAATGAGGTTAAAATTGAATTCTTTAATAAATTTGAGATGTTTGGATTTAATCTTCTTAAATGGTTTGATATAATCAGACTTACTAGAGAAGTTATAATCCAGCCCTAGGTTATAGTCTTTGGATTTATCAAATTCAATGATCGCATCCTTATAATCTATTTCTGTATAGGCATAACTCGCACTGAAATTTTCGATATTCCAAGGCATCGGTTTCCTTTGCTTCTTTTCTTTTTTAGTCTTTTCATTTGGATCCTTGGGTGAGGCTGATTTATTATTGCCTTTATTCCTAGAGCCGTTATTAGGCTTAGATTTAGATGAAACTCTCTCTTTTCTTACATTGGTAAAGTTGAAAGTCTTTATTGTATTTACCTCACTGTTGATAGCCTTTATTTCATTCTCTAGCGCTATTCTATCTGGAGATTGACTTACTAGATCTATTTTATCATCTACTGATACATCGAGATCATATGCATCAAACTCTGGTGATGTTATCGACTTGGCATATTGACCATAGAACGGCAGTTTTATCCCCCACTTGTCAGGGAAAAATTTTCCTAAGGCAAGATTAGTAGATACGTCATAATCTAGCACGGCTTCTTTGGCACGTTCATTTACTCTCTGATCTAGTGCACCGAAACCGATACTTGTATAATTAGTAGCCGCAGTTATACTACCTAGATCTGCCAATTGTATATCTAATTGTGCCAGTCCTGCTACCCCACCTCTTTCTTGTAATCCTACGAGTCGGAGTTCATTGATCCATACTTCTCCGCAGTGACTATCATTCCCTTCATCTATATTTCTGACACCTACTGTTATACCCTTGATAATACCTAGATTAGGATTTCCTATAAGTTTAATTTTATGACCTGGTGGCAATGGATTCTCAATAGATATAGATTCGAAATCTGACCCAAAAGTGGCCACAAGATTATTTAGTTCTTCTGATTCTAAGGTGTAAATTTCGTCATTAGGAACCCCTGTGAGACTTCTTAGTTTCTTAAGTGTTGTCAGTAGGTTGAGTTCAAAATTAAACATGTTCTCCTCTGGCCACACTATCTCTGAATTGCTAAGGCCTGCAGTATCAACCTGCTCTGATAAAGTCAATGGAATCTCATACTCATAGTAGTTTCTTTCATTATCCTTTCCTATTCTAATAAAAACGGACGATTCTCCATTATCAAGATTAGGGTCTAGTAGCTCTTCTCTTTCTGCATGGACAAAGAGTTGCATTCTTTCAAATACTCTCAAGTCTACCTCAGTCAATTTTAGGATAGAGTTTTCACAACCTGGTGCCATGTCACAATAGTTGAGTGACATAGCGTTCTCATCTTGGCGGATCTCAGAGAAACTTGTAAACAATCGTTCTTCTTTTATCCCTGCAGGTGTTACATATCCAAACGGTATCTTGTTGGTATTCTCTTGTCTTCCAACGACATCAATAAAGAATTCACTATCTGCGTTACCGTCTGCAGATTCACAGTCAGGCTCTAGTTTTCTCCATTGATTTCTGACGAGTTCAAACTCCGCCATTCTAAATGTCTTGGCTGATGAAAATCCGTTTACAAGGACTCTCATAAATTGTATAGACCTGAAACCTTCAATATTATTTATAGGTTTACCATCATTAATGGGTACTCTGAAACGATACCATTTTTCTGGAGTGCCTTGTTGTACTTCACCATCAGAACCTGTAAAAGTAGGTGTGACATCAGTAACATCTGTAACATATTGGGAATTCAATATATCTATTTCTCCTATACCACCTGGAGATGTATTGTTAATAGGAATTCTATACTCATAGAATTTCTCATCTTCGTCTAGTGACTTATTATTATTAAGATCTTCCTTATCTGGTACGGGGTTACCTCTCTGGAAAGTATTTTCAGCATCAGATAGGTCTGGTGTATTTCCTTGAGGGTTATTAAAGAATTTATACCGCGCTAGAACATCATCATTATCAGTAAACGATTCATCATTAAAATACAAGAAATTATCAGCTGCTGGATCAATTTCTAAAGATCGTGGAGAAGGTCCAGCATTACTAATCGCAGTTAGATAATTCTCATGTAAAAGAGATTCTTGACCATCTGTTATACCATCATATCCAACATCTTGTATATCAAAGTTTGTTTGTTCAAAGGCATCATTGTTAGGAATATCAAGTATGACACGTCCCCAATCTGTTTCTACTGGAATAAGGTTTTCTCCCTCAGTAGGTATGGTATTTTCAAAAAACTGTTTGTTATCTGGAATAATATCTTCTGATACATTCCCTAGGTGTATGGTGATAAATCCATCATCATCAAGTGCGGGTATTGTTCCATCTGGTCTTTCCATATAAGGATTAAGCAACCAGAATTCTATAAACTCATAATTCAATGCTTGGAAATCACTATTATTCATATATCTCATGATACCCCCCCACCTTTCTTCGGGTGCATTAAGTTTCATAGTTTCACTTAGGTCATCGTGATATATACCTGCTGAATAATCAGTACCATCTGGTGGGTCAAAGTTATATGGGCCTCTTTCTTCAGGATAATAACTCATATCAAACGTGAACAAGTTAGGCAGTTGACCAGCTGGTATATCTCTATCAAAAAGTTCTGATTGATTAACTCGCCTTGTATAGGGATTACTTTGAGTTTGGGTGCTCGGTAGGTTAACAAACTGTTCTATAACATACCAGTTCAGTCTAGCCCTATTGGCACCTTGCTCTGTACCAGATGACATAGACTCCCTCCAAAGGTTGGTTGGCTCAAGGTCTCTGCGATCCTCATTATCATATCTAGGGATACTTGATAGTACCCATCTATTGGGTTGTGAGCTTAATGGTAGACCAGAAACAGCTCCTTCAAAATCGTCAATACTCACGACACCTTTATCTTCATTAGGCAAGTTTACAACGCTTTTGTGACCAGGTTTGAGTGCCGCTACTTCTGCCATAAAATTTATACTAGAGGGTGCATTGGTACTTATAAATGGGAGCTTATCTACCATTTTAGTTATAAATGGAGACTCGGCACCATAATTCATATCTAGTCCAAATATTCTATTGAATATAGGGTCATCACCTACATTTACTTTCTGTGTAAACGGCCTCTCTGATAATCTCAGATAGGTTCCTCCCACGTAGAAGTTCTCATTTAATTCATACTCAGCTCTCAATCCTACCATAGATTTCTGCTGTAGACTGAAAACAGAATTATCCTCAAACGAGATGTCGACAGGTACCCCTTGTTGTATAATAGATGGGTCTAGTATTCTTACTCTTCCTATTCCGTAATCTACTTCATAATCTAAGCCTTCCGTAAGTACTCTACTTCCTGCTCTTACTGACACTGAACCCTGTGGAATGTTCCATGCGCCTAGTGAATATTCTGATGTACTGGAAGACTTTACCCTTCCTTTCATTATAAACTTATTCTTAACCTGATTTTTTTCTGCTTCAAATATGGATTGCGTATACAGCGTATCGTACTTGTAGAAATTTGCTCTATCAACTGACAACAATACATCTAAAATATCTAAGGCAGATCCAAATGGTTCAAGTCGTGGAAATATAATACTACCTGTATTAGGTATAACTGTTACACCAGGAACAAAATCAAATTTACCATCCGGTTGGGGATCGTTTCTAGAGTTAAGTTGATCTAATCCTAGTAACTGTAATATCGGGATTGTACGTGTTTCTGGTTCTGGGATATATTTGACAAGGGCGCCTTGATCTCTATCATTTTCATAAAAAACATCAAATTCAAACCCTTCTTGCTCGAGTTGCGAGGTTCTCAAGGGGTAGACATTCTTCATCATCAGATCCCAGGTGGGGTGGTTTACATCTTGATCTGGACCTTTCAATAGTTTAGTAAGTATCAATCCTTCAGCTTGGATCTCGCCCTGCTCATTGGTGTTAGGAATTGAGCTTTCGTCTGTGGTTCCCCCTACTTTTAACAAATGGTCTGGGTTGGCCTCGTCATCACATGTTAACGTATAGAAATATTCATAAGAGACACTTAATACTTGGTTAGGTCTCATCTTTACATTCAAAGAAACGAAACCTAGTTCTGGGTTAAATGTATACTCATTAGCACTCAATTTACGACCTCTGAAAATCTTAAAGTCTGAGCCTTCTATTTGTTTGAATGTTGAACCCTTAAGTGTAGCTGTGGCACTTACACATTTTCTATCGACCTCCGTATTTATTCTTTGTAGCGCAGGATTATCCTTTATGTTCTGGAATAAAGTATTGACACTATTTTCTGGCAATCTGAGTTTATTACCATTGGCATCAAAGTTTACTTGATCTGTAGTAAGATCAATTACTGACATTGATGTAGCAGGTCTTAACATCTCATTGTTTGCAGATCCCCAATTTTCTGGATCAGCTTCTCCTATATCTGCTACGGCCAAGATCATTGTTTGATTGGCTTGATAATTAGATCTATCATCAGAAACCCATACTTCTATATTGGTAACACGTAGACTGTTCTGTATATAAGGCAAATTAGATAGGGCTTGCTCGTAGACATCTCTGTGATAATGTGAGATAAAAAAGTGTCTGTTCTCATCGTAGTCTTGCGGCCTCAATTCAAACTCTTGCACCGTTGCACCATTCTGCACACTAAGTGTTTCTTGTTTGGATCTCTGTTGTGATAGAATCCCTGTAAGTCTCAGGTGACCGAATTGTAATTCTGTTTTGAAACCAAATAAACTCTGTGCGCCTTGTATCAGAGAACTTCTGAGTGGGAAACTTACATTACCAGCTTCTATTTTCTTAATGATATCGTCCTCTGTCCATTCTTCTGAGTCATAGGCTAGTTTCATCTTCTGATCAAAGTCAAAACTGGCATTGGTATCATAGTTAAACCCTAGGTCCATCTTGTCCCCGATTTTACCATCCACATTCATCTTGATATCCATATCAAAATCTAGTAATGGACCAATTCTTCTCTGTCGTATAGGAATATTAGGATTTTCTTGCACACTTCCATCTAGTCCTAACGTAAGATCTATATTTCCTTGAGGTGTAATCGTAACGCCATTCCCACCAAACAATCTATCTATAAGGTTTTTTTCTAAATTTATTTTGGATATAGGATCTATTTTTCCACCACCTGTGCTATACTTAGTATCCATTCCTGCCAATCGATCAAAGTATTCTCTTTCTTGTTGTTTTCCTCTCCAGTCAAGATATTCTTCAAATGTCATGGTGGTAGGCGTTCTATAATACTCGTCTCCTAGTTTCTCATACACAACATAATTGTCTGCCTCGATATCGTATTCTACTTTCTGTTCTATCCCAGATGGCATAATGTCAAATGGGTTATAAGTATCATCAGATATGTAATCACCGAATCGTTCCTTGAGTGGAATTGTATCGACAACCGTAGGTATAAAATTAGGCGTATAGGCAGACGTATAAGGATCAGCTGGTGTTACGCCAGCTGCACTTACTGCTCCCGTTAATATAATTGAGAGGAGGATTATTGTAGTTCCTATCTTGAAATTAAATCTCATTTCCTTTATTTGAATATAACGGTAATCCGGGCTTTTCCAGATCACAGATTTTATAACGTTGTATTTCTCGTTTTTTGTCTACAAAAGGATAATATATATCAGTCTTAACTGTGATTTATTAGCCTAAAAGACATAAGCCATTTAAAAAATGGCTTTTTTGTGTTCGCTCAATATTTAATATTCTTATTTCTATGCCTACTGGCCTAATGAATGGTTAGGCCAATATTTTTAATACTGCTTTTATTAATGCTTCTACTTGTACAATTTCACTATCAGACGCTAGCGCCTTGTCTATCTTGCTTACTACTTGGCTTTTCTGGAATCCAAGTGATAGAAGCGCCGCAAGCGCTTCTTCCCTTATCGTGTTAGAAGCATTTCCTGTCAGGTTATGCGATTCCAATGTGAGACCTTCTTTTGCAATTTTATCTTTCAGATCAAGCATAAGTCTCTGAGCCGTTTTAGGGCCTACGCCTTTCACTTTTTTGAAAGCCGCTACATTATTAGATAAAATAGCAGATTTGGTTTCATCAGGTGTCATATAACTCAGAATAACCCTTGCTGTATTGGGGCCTATTCCTGAAACAGAGATAAGTTTCTTGAACAATTCTTTTTCTCCTATGTCATAAAAACCATATAAGGTCTGAGAGTCTTCTCGCACAATCATTACAGTATAGAGCTTAACTTTATCAAGCGTTTCTATCTTTCCATAAGTAAACAAAGAGATATTTACATCGTACGCTATCCCACCAATATCTATATAAACATTGGTTGGAGATTTGTAACTCAGCTTTCCATCGAGGTATGCAATCACGGTAATTCTTAATTAAGTGCGCAAATTTACAATTAAACGTGGACTTATTACAGGATATTGTAATATGTATCTTATTGTAAATGAGTAACCATAGATATTTTAATCGATACCTTAAACCTTCATGATTTCAATTAATCCACTGTTTTGGACCAAAAGGGGCTAAATGTGCCTTAATTAAGGCTTAAAGCAGGGTTATACTCTAAAAGTCAGCTTACTCTTTTTTGACAAAATCTTCTGTGAAATGTGAATCGTTAAGCGCTTGATCAAACTTTTTCTTATTGTAAGCTGTCGATTGACCTTTAGGAATAGAGAGGCTACTCCAGCTATCTGAAACTATAATTTTTGATAAAAAGACGATCTGTCCAACATGATATGAATAATGAGCCAGTTGCCTTTGTACAGCTTGATCTATCGTATGTTTTTGGTTTCTGATAACAATATCACTATGCTTATTAGAATCAGTTACAGAAATGAGGGCTGTAAATAGACAATCCCATCCAGCATTCCATAAGGACATGAGTTCTTCCTTATCATTTGCATACAACTGGAATTCTTGCTCACGGTTGCGCCATGTTTTCTCTCCCTCCGACGTAAGAAAATCAGTCCATCTTGACAACATATTCCCATGTAGATGTTGGATTATTATGGCAATTGAATTGCTATTTGCCTCAGGTGTCCAGAAATATTTATCATCCTCATCTAATTGTGACATGGCTTTATCTCCCAATTGCTTGTAATAGCTAAATAACTGCTTATAGTTGTCGAGTATCGCTGACATATAGATTAAATTAGCATTTCATAGTTGTATAAAATTATAACCTAATTTGAATAAATTTCTCAGTATTTGGAAATATATGTGTCCGCGGTGTAGACAAGGTAAACTGTTTACTGAGCCATTTGAAATAGGGAACCCGCTGAGTATGCCTCATTCTTGCTCAGTATGTGAGCAAAAGTTTGAGCCAGAGCCAGGATTCTATTACGGTGCCATGTTTATCTCTTATATCCTTACCTCTTCTTTATTACTGCCTATTGCCTTATTCTGTGTCTTCTACCTCGGCTGGAGCGCCAACGGTGCCATGGTGCTGATAATAGCACTAGGTGCAACTATGTTCCTATGGGTTATGAGATATTCTAGATCGCTATGGATTCATATAATGGTAAAATATCGGCCTGGATATGTAAAGAAGTAAACGGCTGATAAAAAAATTGAAAGCTAAGTTTCCACCCCTAGCCCCCACCAGCGAGGGAAAGACAGAAAAACTAATTAGACTTTTGCAAAAAAAAACTCATGTCCCCCCTCCAGAGGGGGATCAAGGGGGAGGACGTTTTAAACTCCATATATTCTACCTTAAGTTCCACGTTCCGTAAATGCTATTTAAGAATTTTAAACCCCTACTTTGCTTCCCAACCCTCACCAAACCCATTCGTTATCTTATAATAAATAAGGTTATAACTATCGGCAGATTTTGAAAACCGCCTCTCTATGGTATAGAGTCCTTTGTCGTCTTTGATTGTTTCAAAGACCAGACCTTTTACACTTGTAAATACTTGTTTAAATCCATCTTGATTGGTAAACGCCTTGTGTATCGTCCACCCTTCTCTCAGCCAAGGACTGCCATCTGCTTGCTGGCTAAGTGGAAAAATGATGTGTTCCTTCTGGAAAATTGTATCTGAGTGAAACTGCATATAGAAGCCTAAGAAATCTTGCGGGACATCCTCACTTACGACGCTGACGTCACTGGATTGACTCGTTGCCCCAGGTGTATTCTTACAAGCAAAAAACAACAAACTAGATAGAAGGAGAATTGAAATTCTTAGCATAGCACATAATTATTGAGGTAAACTATTTCTTGTTTTTACGACGACTTCTTGTTTTGGGCTTATTGTACTTTTCTTTCATCAACGCCGCATGTGTAACAACATGATTGACTTTGGTGTTCTTTTTCTTTTTATCGTGGAAAGCCTCTCCCGATGGAACAAACTCTCTCATCTTATGGTTATTAAATGGCACAAACACGATCTCTTTTTCTAAGTCTATGAGTTCATCTGATAATTCCAACCCTTCTGGAAGTGTTATAGGTTGAACCTTCTTATTCATAAGGGCTTCTATATTCCCAAGGTTTTCTTCCTCATCCGTACTTACAAACGAGAGCGCAATACCTTTCTGCTCAGCCCTTCCTGTACGTCCTATCCTATGTATATATTTCTCTGAATTATCCGGGAGGTCAAAGTTGATAACATGCGTCATCATTGTAATATCGAGTCCTCTTGCAATTATATCTGTCGCTATCAGAAAACGATACTCCCCTGCTTGGAACTTATTGACGGCATCAAATCTATTATTCTGTGATTTACTAGAATGTATAACACCGCATTTCTCTGGGTATATTGGAGACATTCTGGCATACAGTGCATCGGCTAGTTTTTTGGTCCCTGCAAAAACCAACACTTTGGACATGCTTTCATCTTTGCTAAACAATAGCTCGAGAAGATTAGCCTTAGAATTGAAGTTTTCTATTCTATACAAGCCTTGTTCTATGTTTTCTAGAGGCGCTCCAGATGGTGCCGCTTCTATCCTGTCATAATGGTTTGTAAACTCATTTATAATGACTTCCACTTCTGGGATCATCGTAGCTGAAAACATCAAATTTTGCCTTTTCTGTGGCATAAAATCAAGCAACGTATATAGTTGGGTACGGAATCCCAGGTTAAGCATCTCATCCACCTCATCTAGGACCAAGTGTTTTACCTTTTTGGTCTTGAGAACGCCATCTAGCATAAGATCTATTAATCGTCCAGGTGTTCCTATAACAACATCAGCACCAGCATGAATATTTACCTTTTGCCATCTCATATTAGTACCACCATAAGCAGAAACAATCTCTACACTGAGATATTCTGTCAATGTTTTCAGCGCCTCTTCTACCTGTACAACCAGTTCTCTTGTAGGCACCACAATTATCGTCTGAGGGAATGGAGATTTGGTATACTTCCATAATCTCATCAGTGGCAGTAAGTAAGCATAAGTCTTACCTGTTCCTGTCTGAGCAATCCCCACCACATCTTTACCAGACATAATAGGTGCAAAAGATTTGGACTGGATCGCTGTAGGAATAGTCAACTCCATATCTGACAGCGCATTCCTGAGAGAATTATTGAGGTTGAAGTCCTCGAATGTTGTTATTTCATTCATATGGTACAAAGGAAAGACATTAGAAGCAAAAATGTATGTAATACCGGTTAAGTCTCGCCATAGCTCACGAAGAAATCATTATACTTGACATAATCTCCATTTTGGATACACGATACGCCATTTTAGATGGGTCTGTCTTTGTATGATAAATCATAATTTAATGTCCGAAACTTATTCCTATTGCAATCCTACAAAAATAGGTTTCAACACATGTTGAATAAAATTTCTATTGTTTACCCTATATATTAATTGCTTTTTTGTCGCACGCAACAACTAATAGCTTGAGCTAGTAAAGAATAGGTTTGTATATTGTTTATTATAGAGATATCATTAAAGTCGACAATTATGAAACAAATTATCTTTCTACTTATTCTAATTCCATTATGCGGATTTTCTCAAAAAACCTTTGCTCCGCTCGGTGCGGTTTGGAACTATGAACAAGCATCAGAGTGGAATTCGTTGCTTCTAGGTTGTCAAGGTTATCATCTGCAGTATCGGGTAGAGGAAGCAGTTGTAATTGAGGAGAAAGATTGTTCAATTATCAGATCCTATCTGTCAAACAATATAGACACCTTATTTA